>DASVGP010000231.1:0-18327 GCA_036379475.1 Bryobacteraceae bacterium
ATGAAAAAGAAGGCGGCGCTGCTGACCTGAAGCCCATGAAGCGCCAATGTGCCCGGCTGCCAGGGGCCGTGGTTCCAGAGGAACGTCAAGCCAATGGCGAGCAAGACGAACGCGGCTGCCGTGATTCTATCCCAGCGAAGCGCTATCGCATGCTTTGCCAATAATGCAGCGGTCTGTTCACGATATGCGGCGAGGTTTTCCGGCTGTGGCAAGGTCGCAAGCAGGCGTTCGCGCAGATCATTTGATTGTTGTGCCATGTTTTTCTCCTTCGAGAATCTGTTTCAGTTGCCGTTTCGCGTAGTGGATTCGCGACTTGACGGTGCCCTCGGAGCAGCCGACGACATCGGCGATTTCCCGGATGGAAAGGTCCTGAAGAAAATGCAGAACAAGAACTTCACGATGTTTAACGCCAAGGCGGCTTAATGCATCGCGAATGGCAGTTGCATCTTCTTCGCCAAAGGACGGCTCGTCGATGTTGAATGTATCGTCAAGTTGCGCTTGCTCAGCCTTGTCGCGTCTGTAGTCACGGCGGATACGATCTACAGCGACGCCGTGGGTGATTGCGTAAAGCCAAGATTTTAGAGAGCCGGGGTCTTTCAACCTTCGGATGCCATGAACCACCCTGAGCCAAACATCCTGCAAGACGTCGAGCGCAGCATCCTGGTCCTCGGTAAGGCTCGTTGCGTAATAGAGCAACGGCCTTTCCATGACTGCAATCAGGTCCGCGAATGCTTCCGGATCGCCCGTCTGACAGCGAAGGGCAAGCCACTCAAACTGGACCCTATCCGTGCATTCATCGTCCATCTCCCTAATATGTCGAACGTGAGTCGCTCTTGGGTTCAATTCTCTTGCAGAAATCTTTTGAGCGGCTGAGGCTAGGCCCGTCCGGCAGTATCCCTGTTTCCGCAGTTGCCGCCCGAAAACTGGATCGTTTCTGTGTGGTCGTTGGGCATCCGGAAGGTGAGATCAAATGCAGGGCTCTTGGACATCACCGGCAGCGATCCAAGCCGCAAGGATCCTCCCTGGTCGCCAAGGGTTGACCTATCGCCTGCGACCTTCAACTTGACGAATAACGCGCTATGCTTCCCTGTGCAGCCGCAAGTTGGTGAACCACAAACGCTTCGCAACACCGCCACGGCCTGGTAACGCTAAGCGCTACAAAAAAGAGCCTAAAGAACTTCGCCGTTTAGGCCCCGTGCGAACGGACTCCTCATCACCTGCCGCTGCGAGTCCGGAAGCGCTCGCCACGGCCGTTCACAACTAAGGCAAATCTCTATTTCCTGATTCACCAATAACTTGCGGCCACCTCCCGCCGCTTCTCGCTCTATCTCGATTTACCTTGGCCTCGTTATGACTCCTCGCTCCATTCGGCGCGCCGCCGAGCGCAAAGCCCGCAAACTCGCCCGTAAAGCCGAGAAACAACTCTTAACGCAGCCTGCAACAGCCGTTCCCGAACCCGAGATGCCATTCCCGGCAATCGAGCCCGCTCTGGAACTCCCGGTCCCAGCATCTGAGATTCTCAGCGAGCCGGAGATTCAAAGCGATGAGGCCGCGATCCTCACCGAGCCGACGATTCAAAGAGTACCTTCTCCCGCCCGGCTCGCAGCCAATCGGGCCAACGCCCAATTCTCAACGGGTCCCCGAAGCGCCGCAGGAAAACAGGTCTCCTGCCTCAACGCGGTCAAAACAGGACTCACCGGCCGCACCGTCCTCCTGCCCAGCGATGACGTTGCCGCCTACGAACATCACGTCCGCGAGTTTATGAAAGAACTCAACCCCGTCGGTGTCCGCGAGCAGTGCCTCGTCCAGTCCATCGCCGACAATATGTGGCGCGTCCTCCGCATCCCCGCGCTCGAATCCGCCATCTTCGGCCACGGCTATATCGAATTCGCCGGCCAGTTCGAAAGCGAAGAACCGGAAGACCGTCTCGCCCTCATCGAAGCCCACACCTTCCTGACCTACCAAAAGCAGATCCGCAATCTACATATTCAGGAAACGCGCCTCCAGCGCCAGCGCGCCAAGGACATGACCGAACTGCGCCAGCTTCAGCAGGAGCGTATCCAAAAGGAAAAGCAGCAGATGGAAGCCGCCGCCGAGCTCTATCTCGCCGCACGAAAGGACAATCGGCCCTTCGACCCCGGCGCATTTGGGTTCGTTTTTTCAACTGTCGATATCGAGACCCATCTCAAGCGCGTCCGCGCCGCCCATCTCGCCCGAGAAGGGAGGAAATTGCACGCCCAGGCCGCCTGAGCCGGGCCGAACAAGCATTCGTCCTTCGTGATCGGCAGCAAATTGGCAGATTTCCAGAGCCTAGTGTGTTCCGGCGCATCGCCGGATCAGTATCTAAGGCTTTACCGGGAGTGCGAAACAATACACCACGCCGTGCGCGCCGACTACCAGGTACTGGCGATCGTCCAATTCGTAGGTGATGGGCGGCTGCTCGGCCTGGCCGCCGGCGTAAGTGTGCCATAAAATCTTGCCGGTCGCGGCGTCGAGAGCCAGTACGTTTCCATTTACGTCTCCGGTGAAGACAACGCCGCCGGCGGTGCTAAGAACGCCGGCCCAATTCCAACCGCTGCCTAAGTCCACTTTCCAACGGCTCTTGCCGGTTTGGTAATCGATCGCCCGCAAAAAAGACTTCGACCAGACAGTTACATCGCGGCCGGCGAATCCTTCCGGCTTGCCGTTATGGTAGGCATAATACAAGCTGTAAGAGCGATGCGTATCTACATAAAGAAGCCCGGTTTGCGGATCGAAGCTGGGAGCCATCCAGTTGGTTGCGCCGATGGCATCCGGTTCTACCAGCGTTCCCGCAGGAGAGGGATACATGTCGCGCTTGCTGATCGGCTGGCCTTTGCTGTTGATGCCGGAGCTCCAATCGATGTGCGCGTAGGGCGTCGAAAGCAAAACCTTTCCGTTTGTGCGGTCGAGGACGAAGTAATAGCCGTTTCTCGAGGCTTGCAGCAGGAGTTTGCGCGGTTTGCCGCCGAATTTGGCATCGACCAGGACCGGCGTTTGCACGGCGTCCCAATCGTGTACATCGTGCGGCGAAGCTTGAAAATACCAGACCAGCTTTCCGGTATCCGGATTTAAGGCGGCGATGGTACAGGTGAACAGGTTTGCGCCTTTGCGGCTCGAGCCGTCCATCACTGGATTCGGATTCGCCGTTCCCCAGTAGACAAGGTTCAGCTCCGGGTCGTAAGTGCCGGTCAGCCAGGTCATGCCGCCGCCATGCTTCATTGCGGAGGCATTGGGCCAGGTGTCGGCGCCGGGCTCGCCGGGCTTTGGAAGGCTGCTCCATTTCCATTGCCGTTTGCCGGTCTCGGGATCGAAGGAATCGATGAAGCCGTGCAGATCGTTGAAATCCCCAGAAATGCCGGTCAGCACGTGGTTTTTTACGACCAATGGGGCCATGGTTGCCCAATAACCGAGTTTCACGTCGGCCAGCACTCGGTTCCACAAAACGTGACCGGTGCGCGCATCCAGGCAAAGCAGATGGTCGTCCGGCGTTTCGTAGAACAGCCGGTTGCGATACATGCCGAGGCCGCGCTGCCCGATATGGAGTCCCGCGTTCGAGGGATAGTGATAGTGCCAATTTTGCCGGCCAGTACGCGCATCCACGGCCCAGACGTCGTTGGGATCGGTGAAATAAAGGATGCCGTTGACTAAGAGCGGCGTCGATTTCAGCCCAGGACCGTTGGTTACATCGGTTTGGAAGGCCCAGACGAGGCCGAGCTTTCCGACGTTGCTCTTATTGATTTGCTTGAGCGAACTGAAACGCTTGCCCGAGTAGTCTCCGTTGTAAGTGGGCCAGCTATCGGGCGTTGGATGGAGTAGCATGGACGGGTTCAGACCCTGTCCGTTCAGCGACGAAATGAGGAGTGCGAGCGCTGCTGCTAGAAGGACGAGGTTAGGTAAAGGACGCTGGCGCTTCCGGCTCAGTTTCATCGTAACGTCTCTAAGTAGGCAAATAAGTTATGTAAGTCAGCATTTGTATATTGCTTGAGCAGAGTTTCGTGGGCGGCGAGGGGATCGTGAACGGTAACTGAAACCTTGTCTCTCGGCCAAGTGTGCAGCCATCCGTTCTTGTCTCTCAAGCTGACGTAAAATGCGTCCGCGTAGACCTGTTTTCCCTTGAAGATGCGGCCCGAGCTATCCTTCACAGTGAGTTCCGGCGGGTCACCCGAGGGGAAGGCGATGCGCGTCTGCAGGTCGAACGGGCTGTATTTGGACGCGACATGCGCCAAATCTCCCGCAGCCGAATGGCAGGAGGCGCAGTGCTTGTCGAAATAGCGTTTGCCCGCGGCGGCATTGCCCACCAGCAGTTTTTTCAGAGAATATTTGGATGGCATGTGCTGGGAAACGGATGCGGCGCTTTTGATTTGGGCGTGCAGAAAAGCTGCGATTTGCCGGATTTCGCTTTCCGGAATGTGAAACGCAGGCATGCCCTTTCCCGGGCGGCCGTTGCGGACGACCTGACCGATCAAGTTTCCATTGACGTCGCGGTTAACGAGTGGCGATTGGAGCAGGTCAGGTCCGCTTGCGCCGCGCGCATCCGGGCCGTGGCAGAACGAGCAGGTCTGCTGGAATGCGGCTTTACCCGCGGCAATGTTGGCCGCGTTTTCCGGACTCTGCGCGAAGACGGCCACGGCAAGTAAGATGCCGCATCCGAGCCGGAACGATAAGCGCCCCATCAGGGGGCGACCGGGGTTCCGGCGTTCTTCTTCAAGCTGCGCGCGCTTTCGTCTTTTTGATCGTCCAGCCAGGCGACATCGGATTTCGTATCGTTGAAGCGCCGCAGACCGGCCTCCCGAATCGCGGAATCACTTACTTTATGAAGCGGTGTGTAGCGCGGATGATGAGCTTCCTTGTAAGGATCGTTGCGGGCGGCGTTGTAGCAGCAGATCATGGCCCAGCGCGGATTATCGGAGCGGTTCTGGTCCGAGCGATGGAGTAAGTTGGAGTGGAAAAACAGCACGTCGCCAGGGTCCATCACGGCGTACACCAGCTCCAGCCGTTTTTTCGCTTCTTCGACGCGCTCCAGATCGGCACCGGCCTGCTCGCCGGTGAGCACGTGGTCGATGCGGCCCATCAGATGCGATCCTTTGAGTAACTGCATGCAGCCGTTTTCGCGGGTGGCAGGATCGACGGCGATGAAAGCGCTGGTGAGCAGCGGAAACAGAACGCCGTTCTGGTACCAGTAGCCGTAATCCTGATGCCAAGCCCAGGCGCCGCCCACTTTGGCATCTTTCATGATCATCTTGGAGTGATAGTGATAGACCTCGCCCGCGAGCAGCATCTCGGCGGAGTTCACAATGGTTTCGCACCGTGCGAACATGCCGTAGATGGTGTCGCCCGGATGGTTCCACAACGACAGCCGCACGGTGCCGCCTTCGCCGTCGCCGCGGCCGAACGAATGCTGGTCGAGTGCGCGATCTTCCTTCGCGGCGCGGCGCAACAAGCCGATCTCTTCGGAATCGAACATCTGCCGCGCAAATACAAAACCGTCGCGTTCATACTCGCTCAATACCGTTGGGTTTAGCGGACCCGCTGCCATAATCTTTCTCCTTTCAGGCGCGAATTCCGAGCGCCTGCATCATACTGCTGGTGGATTGATAGGCCTCGCGGACCCAATCCGCGATTTTGTCCGGCTCGGGCGAGTATTCCAGCTCAATACTCACGGTGCCGTTAAAACCGGCAGCGGAAAGGGCGCGCAAATACGGGGGAAAATCGACCACTCCCCGGCCCGGAGGAAGGTCGCCGTGCGTTTTGCCGTTGCAATCGGAGAGGTGGGTATGCGCGATGCGGCCGCGCAGAGCGGCGATGCGGCCGGGAGCGTCGTGCGCCAGCGCCAGATGCGAAACGTCGATGTTCGCCTTGACCTCCGGCCGAGCCACATCTTCGAGGAAGGCATCCATCTTCTCAATATTGTTCACAATCGACAGATGAAACGGCTCGATCTCGACCGCGATTTCGAGCCCCAGCGCGCCGGCATAGCGGCCCAGCTCGCGGACGCCCTCCACCGCCCAGTTCCATTGATCGCGCGGTGCGATCACTTCGCGGTTCCAGATATATTCGCCGACGACGAGCAGCAGGTTGCTGCCGCGAAGATCGTAGGCGAGATCGAGGTAGCGCTTGGCGCGATCGATGTGGAAGGCGCGCACGGGAGCGTTGAAATCGGCGATGCCAAGCGCGCAGCACACTGTAGAAACGACGGGAAGCTCGGCGGCATGGCAGGCTTCGCGGATGGTTCGACGCTCTTGAGGCGTCAGTTCGAGCGGGTCGGCGAAGATGTCGATGGTATCGAAGCCGATTTCCTTGGTGAGATGGATGCCGCGGGCGGTATCGACCGAAGTACCCAGCCATGCGGAACTGATGAGTCCGAGTTTCATGCGGATTTATCCGTAAAAACCGCTTGCCGGAGCGCGCGGCTCCGAAGGGATAATAGCATAGCTGGTGGTTGACATCATGAAAGGTTAATGTAAAGTTCATAGACAGTGGATCTCGATCTGAACCTGAACCATGCCGGGCCGCCGCCGCTGCGGCGGGACCTGGGCATCGGCGCCGTGGGCGCGGGCTTCATCATGCGCGATGTGCAGTTGCCGGCCTATATCGATGCCGGCTTCCATGTGGCTGCAATCACTTCGCGCACGCCCGAGATTGCGCGTGAAGTCGCCGACCGGCATGCGATTCCGAAGCTTTACCAATCTCTCGGCGAGATGCTGCGCGATCCGGAGGTCGAGATTCTCGACATCGCGGTGCCGCCGCGCGATCAGTTGGAAATCGTGCGCGAGGCGGTTGCCGAGGGGCGTTATCTCAAGGGCATTCTGGCGCAGAAGCCGCTGGCGCTCAACTATGCGGAGGCCTGCGAAATTGTGGCGTTATGCCGGAAGCGAGGCTTGCCGCTTGCGGTGAACCAGAACATGCGGCACGACCAGTCGATGCGGGCGCTGAAAACGCTGCTGACGCGCGGTTATCTGGGCGAGCCGGTGCTGGCGACGATTGAGATGCGCGCGGTGCCGCACTGGCAGGTCTGGCTGAAGGACTATCACCGTCTGACGCTGCTCAACATGAGTGTGCACCATATTGACGTGTTCCGGTTTCTCTTCGGAGAGCCGGCATCTATCTATGTGAGCGCGCGCAAGGATCCGCGGACACGGTTTGCTCACGAAGACGGCATCTGCCTGTATATTCTGGAGTACGAAAACGGCTTTCGCGCGAGCGGCTGGGACGACGTTTGGACCGGCCCGCGCACGGCGGAGGACGATCTCAAGCCGTACATTAAATGGCGCGTGGAAGGAACCGAGGGGCTGGCGGAGGGGACGATCGGCTGGCCGGAATATCCCAACCACGTGCCGAGCACCTTGACCTTTGCGACCTCGCTCGAGCCGAACACCTGGTTCACGCCGCGCTGGAACGAAGTCTGGTTTCCGGATGCGTTTCGGGGTCCGATGATTGAACTAATCAACGCAATTGCGACGCGCTCGGAGCCCGAGACCAATGGAACCGATAATCTGAAGACCATGGCGGTGATCGAGGCCGGCTACCGGTCGCTAGCTGAGCGAAGGTCGATCGCCGTGGCTGAAATTGCACAGCCGGCAGTGGGAGCGCAGCTAGCCTGACTATGCGCCCTAGCCGATTGCGCAAACGTGGCTCCGCCGTTCCGACGATGCGCGAAATCGCGCAGCGCGCACACGTATCGATCGGCACGGTTTCGCGGGTGCTGAACCGCTACGAGGACGTGGACGAGGATCTGCGCGAGCGTGTGGAGACAGTGGCGCGCAAGATCGGCTATCAGATGAGCGCCAGGACCCGCGCCGTCATTCAGAACAAAGCGGGCATCATCGGGCTGATTTTGCTGAACGACCTGGGGCTGAATTCCGCGCAATCGCTGCTGTTAGTGGGTGTGGAAGAGTACTGCGCAACGGCCGGTTATTATCTGCTCTTCGCGCGGCACCAGCACGCGGCGGCAGCGGCAGCGGCAAGCGTCGAGCTGCCGTCGGTCGTGCAGATCCCGGGCCTTGCCGATTGCGTCATCCTGGCCGGCGCCGTTCATGCAAACATGCTGCGCGCCTTCGAGCACAACGGTTTCGAATACGTGCTGCTGCGCAACCATCTCTCGGAGGGCGACGCGGCCGTTCCGCGCGGCAATTTTGTGGAATACGACGATGCGGGCGGTTTTTATCGGGCGGCGCAATATCTGGCGCAGCTCGGCCACAAGGACATCTGGTACATAGGCGACGCCTCGCGGCCCTGGGACCGGAATCGGTTGAAGGGCTATCTTCGGGCGATGACAGAACTGAATTTCGAGCCGCACGTGCACACCATCGCGCTCTCGGACGACGAATTTGAGAACGGGCTGGCGGCGGTGTCGTTCATCTTCGAGCAGGGCTGGCCGCTCACGGCGATTTTGGCCGCGTCCGACCAGATCGCCTTCGGGGCGCGGGAGGGCATGCGGCAGCACCGCCGCGAGATTCCGCGCGATGTGAGCCTGATCGGATTCGAGCACGAACCGGGCGTCGGCCGCGCCTCGAACCTAACCAGCGTTGCAGTGGATATGGTCGAGGTGGGGCGGCAGCTTGCGAAAGCGGCTATCGCACAGATCGAGAAGAAAGAGAAGCAAGGCTCGGACATCGTGGTGCCAGCGTCGTTAATCAAGCGCAGCACCTGCCGCCCGCTGCGCGAGGAAGAACATATGATGCTTTAGCGGACAGAACTATGCTCTACAAATTAATCGGCGCCTCCGTTTTGGCGGCGTTTCCTCTCTTCGCCGCGGCAGGGGTGACCTATCAGGGATGGCACGGGCCGGGCAATGGCAAGTACATCGTGTTGCTGGCGGGCGACGGCGGCGAGTATCACTCGGAAGAAGCGCTGCCGGCGCTGGCCAAGATTCTCGCGGTGCATTATGGGTTCAAGTGTACGGTGCTGTTTTCCATCAATCCCGACGACGGCACGATCGATCCGCGCGATACGCGCAACATGCCCGGCCTGGAGGATCTCAGCAAAGCCGATCTGATGATCGAGTTCATGCGCTGGCGCGACTTACCTGATAACCAGATGAAGCATTTCGTCGATTATGTGCAGTCGGGGCGGCCGATTATCTCCATGCGCACCGGGACGCATCCGTTCTGGTTCACGACCAGCAAGACGTATGCGAAATGGTCCTGGAACAGCAAAGTGCCGGGATGGGTAGGCGGTTTTGGCGGCAGATTCCTGGGGGAAACCTGGGTGGCGCACTGGGGCAAACACGGCCAGCAGAGCACGCGAGCGATGTTCGCGCCGGGCGCGGCGAGCAGCCCCATTTTGCGCGGCATCAAGAACGGTGAGATCTGGGTCACGAGCGAAGTCTACAAAGTGAAGCTTCCGATGCCGCCCACCTGCAAGCCGCTGCTGCTCGGCGAGGTGCTTTCCTGGGTGGGTCCGGGGGGGCTGGATTTCCCGGTGGCGGGGAAGAACAATCCCATGATGCCGGTCGCATGGACCAACCACTACACCGCTCGCAACGGCAAAACCGCGCGCGTCTTCGCGACGACCATGGGCGCGGCCGACGATCTGGAAACCGAATCTTTCCGGCGGCTGATGGTGAATGCGGTGTTCTGGGCGCTCGGCATGAAAGTCCCCAACAAAGCGAATGTCGCTTTCATCGGCCATTACCGGCCGCATTCGTTCATGTCGGAGGTCTATACGGCTGGCGTGAAGCCTTCCGATCTGGCGCTGCACAGCCCGCGTTAAGCGGACATCCGCGATCGCTGGCTCCGGGTCCATGAAAGGTTCTTGAACATTTCAGCAAGTAGTGCTATGCTGTTCATCCAGCGGGGTCGGATCGATTCTGCAAGGAGACGAATCATGTCACGACGACACTCATACAGGCGGCTTCCACTGTGGCTCGGAATCGCTGTTCTGTCGCTTCCAATCGGTTATGGCCAGACCTTTACGTCATCCATCGCCGGAGCTGTCACCGATCCTTCGGGAGCCTCTATTGCGAAAGCGCAATTGGAGCTGAGGAATACAGGAACGAACGACGTTCGTGAAACCATCTCGCAGCGCAACGGCGCGTATCAGTTCAGCAATCTTGCCCCAGGCACGTATCAACTCACGGTGACTGCTCCAGGTTTTCAAAAATACGTTAAAACGGATCTGATCTTGCAGGCGAACGTAGCGGCTTCGGTCAACGTGCCGATGCAATTGGGTACGGCACAACAGACGGTCCAGGTTTCGGCGGGAGCGGTCTTGCTGGATACCGAGAGCGCTAACAACTCCGTGACGATGGGCACACATCTGTTGCAATCACTTCCAAATAGCTATCTGAATCCTCTGAACTTCGTCTTCGCGCTCGCCGGCACGACCGAGGCGCAGAGCGGCCTCACCTCCCGCTCGACAAGCTTTGATCAATACGGGAGCGCTTTTGGCCTCAACGGCGGCCGCAGCGCCACCGAGCAGATCCTGATCGACGGCGCCCCCTCGACAGCAGTCGATTGGGGCGGGCTCATCGTCGCTCCGCCGAACGATTCGGTTCAGGAACAGCAGGTATCCACGAACGAGTACGACGCGCAATACGAGCGATCCGGCTCCGGTGTCGTCACACTGATCACTAAGAGCGGTACAAACTCCTTCCACGGCGAGGTGTACGACTATTTCCGAAACTCGGCACTGGACGCCAACACCTGGTCCAACGACCAGAGCGGCGCTCCGAAGAACGAATTCCACCGGAACCAGTTCGGCGCCAACCTTGGCGGCCCGATCTCTAAACGGGCCAATCTTTACTTTTTCGCGGCCTATGAAGGTCTGCGCCAGCCGGATACCGAAAGCAGCGGCTTTCTTACCGTCCCCACCGCCGCGGAACGGAGCGGAGATTTTTCTCAAACTTACAATGCAGACGGCACGCTCGACACAATTTATAACCCGTTCTCAACGGCTCAGGTGACCGATGCGAGCGGAAACACATACTATACGCGCACGCCATTTGCCGGGAATAAAATCCCATCGAGTCTTATTGACCCGGTTGGACAGAAAATTGCGAACCTCTATGGACAGGGCAACCGCCCCAGCCAAGGGGTCAACGATCTGAACAATTACTTTTCTCAAGGGAAAGGAATGACTGCGAACGACAAATTCGATTGGCGCGTGGACTGGAACCAGAGCTCGATTCACCGTATTTTCGTTCGCATGACGGACCGTGTGCGCCAGAATTATACCCCCGCCTGTTTCTTCTGCAACGGATCCGATAACAGCGCCAACAACGACGATCACGCCTTTCAGGTGGTGGTCAACGACACCGTCACGCCGAGTCCCAATTGGGTTATTAACTCCTATGTCGCGGTCGGAAGGTGGTTTGAAGGGCAGACGTCGATCGGCTATGGAGTAGCCGATGCGAGCGATATCGGACTTTCTCCATCTCTATTTCAGGCTCCTCTGCTGCCCGTCGTGAATGCAAATATGTATGCCACTTTGGGCAGTACGTATTCCAGCTATAACCGCTATGTTCGGACGGACGATACCGCGCTCATGAACGTGACAAGGGAATTCTCGAAGCACACGCTGAAGTTCGGCTGGAATTTTGATGTTGCGCTTATCAATAATATTCAGGAGTCTCCTGGAAGCTTCAATTTCGACCGGGCGCTGACATCCTGCGATCCGGGCCCGAGTGGAGGGCCGTGCCAAGCGCAGCTTAGCTCCATTCTCTCGGGTAATTCTATTGCTTCCATGCTGCTTGGCACCGGCAATGGATCGGCTTTCACGGAAATCAATCCGGCAATGAGCCTGCACACTTTCGGCCTGTACATTCAAGATCAGTGGCGAGCCACTCGCCGGCTGACGGTGACTGCCGGGCTGCGCTACGAAAACCAAAGGCCGGCAACAGAGCGCTTCAACAGGCTTGCGTTTTTCGATGAAAACGCCGTGAATCCGATTAGCAAGCAACTTGGATACAATGTGCCCGGCGAATTTCAATATGCCGGCGAGGGTGGCAACGGGCGTTATGCTTGGTATCCCAACAATCTGGACTTCGCTCCCAGGCTTGGCATTGCGTACAAGATCACCGACAAATTTGTAGTTCGCGCGGGTGCCGGAATCTTCTATGCGCCGGCCTCGGCCATGATCAGCTACGACCGGCCGGGCCAATTCCTCGGATATGAATCTACGACCAACTGGATTGGGACTCAGAATAGTGAAGGCTATGTACCTTCGGCTTTGGTCAGCGATCCTTTTCCGAATGGAGCTTCTCAACCCACCGGCAACGCTCTAGGCGGGTTGACGTATGTGGGTCAAGGTGCCGGTCAGATCTGGCCCAAGGGTTCTCACCCGACAGGATATACGGAGCAATGGAGTCTGGATCTTCAGTATCAGCTGGGCAGCCATTCAGTGGTCGAAGCCGGTTACACGGGTGTGCGCGGGCGCAAGTTGATGTATGGCAACCCGAACCTGAATGCCGATCAGCTCTTCACTCAGGACCTTGCACTGGGCAGTCAATTGGATAGTATCGTTGCAAATCCGTTTTACGGTGTTATCACCGATCCCAACAGTCCGCTAAGCGGCAAGACGGTGGCATACAATCAGCTCTTGCGCCCGTACCCCGAGTACACGTATTTGAATTGGACGCGCTCGTTGCCCGGTGCTAGCTCGCAATTCGACGCTCTGAAGCTCAAATATACCCATTCGTTCAATAATGGTCTAAGCCTGATTTCCACATACCAGTGGTCGAAAGCTCTGGATAATGGATCGGAAGATTACCTTGGCTGGGCGATCGGGAATATGTGGCGCGATTCCTACAATACGATGCTGGACTATGACATCAGCGCTCACGATGTTCCGCAAAGCTTTGCGACAGCTTTTGTCTATGATCTTCCGTACGGGAAAGGCAAACATTGGGGAAGCAGCGCTCCATGGATTGTCAGTAACGTTTTGGGCAACTGGCAATTGTCTGGAGTTATACGGCTGACCAGCGGTCTTCCTCTGCTTCCCGTTCAGTATTCGTCCAATCCACTTAGTCAATACGGATTTCCCGGACCTGGTCTTCCAAATGTGATCGGCAATCCAAAACCGGCAAACCAGAATGCAAATAACTGGATTAATCCGGTTGCATTTGAGGCGCCGGCTGCGTATACTTACGGCAATGAGCCGCAGCATATGACGCAGCTCCGGGAAGCGGCAACCAAGAATCTCGATATCTCGATAGCCAAATATTTTGGCACTGAGCGCTTTCGAGCGCAGCTCCGCGGAGATTTTCTTAACGTCTTCAATCATCCGATCTATGGTGGAGAGTTTTATGGCGGGTCCAACATAGGAAACTGTATCGATTGCGGTGGCTTGGGGGTTGTATACGGAACCCGCAACGACCCGCGAAATATACAGCTCAGCCTGAAACTGATGTTTTGAGGGCGGCCGCTCGCTTACGCGTGCGGTTCTGCGCGGCTATTGTGTGTTGGGCCGTTTATCGTTCCAGCCTTCGTGTGCGTACCAGTCGAGAATGCGGTAATGCGGATACGGCTCGTGGCGCGGCAGGTGCGCGAAATCGATGATCTTGGCTTGCTGGTGATTGCCGTCTTGGGATTCGTAATACCAGGCCGCTTCCTGGCCAAGCTTAGCGGCCTCTCCGGAGACATAAAGATGTACTTTCTGGTAATGATAAGGCGCGTGGCGGCCGGGCACGGGGCCATAGGAGACATCCACAATCAACTGAGTGTTGCGTGAGAGACGCCCCTGGTGAAGAAGCTCCTGCATGGCTTTTACGACGATCCAGTTATTCGTGCGGTGATCGATATGGCGCTCGTCGGGGTGGCCGGTGACTATTAAGGCGGGATGAAACTCTTCGATAAAGTGTTTGGCTGCGGAAACCACGGCATCGAGCGAATAGGGAAGGTTGGGAATGGTGGCATCGCGATAAGGCGAGTGTTGGGTGGCCAGAAGAACGGAAAGATAGGGATCGTTCGCATGGCGGTGGTCGTACCAGATGTGGCCCAGGCCGCCGTCGGGCAGGCCGAGAAAATAGAGATTTTGTCGAGGCACACCGAGGTGGCCAAGCGATGCCCGCGCTTCGTCCATCCGCACTTCACCGAAATCGAGCGCCCGGGCCGGGCCGCAGGAGTGCATGAAAAAACGATCACAACCGCCGGCCTCGCCGCTGGTGAAGTACACAAAATGGATGGGGGTATGATTTTCCACCGCGGCGCGAATCAGTCCCGGATGCGCCGTTTCGTCGTCCTCGTGCGCACAGAAGATGAGAATCGACTTGGGAAGATCGTTCACCGCAAGCTGGATTTGATTGTGTTCCATAGTCACGCCCGGCGAGGCGGCGGAGAGCGATACGTGGACCAGATACAAGCCCGGCGGTTGAGGCGGGAAGGAAAGCGTATGTTGTCCCGCAACCGCGCCGAGCATCTCCCGCTGCGCGAGTTTTTTGCCGGACGAATTCAGAAGCTCGATCAGCAAAGATGTCGCGGCGGAATTGGCGCTTACGGTGAAAGAGACCGACAGGTTTGCATGAGTGTCGAACATCGTGTGCCGCTTATCAAAACGGATCGTGCTCGATACGAATTGCGGCGGATAGAACTGCCGGTAGGATTCCGACCGGGGCACTTGGCTCAGCCGCCAGTAGAGATAAAGGAACGGATACTGTTTGGGAAGCAGCATGTTGGGTGGGCGAGCCCAGGCGGGAAGCGTGAAGGCGAGATCGTAGATCTGATCCGGATGTTTGGTGTCGCGAGCGACGACGGAGAAATAGTCTCCCATCGGCACTTTGGGCGCTGCCGCGGTGGCGATATCCGTGACGCGAAACGTCCTTGGCTGGTGCGGGGCCAAACGGAGACCGCGGGCGATGATATGACGCCAAACGCGCGGCTCGTCTGGAGCCGGCACGACCCACGGATAGTTATAAGGCTCGAAATCGATCTGAACATCGCGCAGTACGTGATTCGAAAGGTTGCGCACGGTAATGGCCGCGCCGATCGGATCGCCGGCGGTGTAAAACGCCTGGCTCAAATTTACGGACACGATTTGCAGCAGCTTGCGGTAGACGGCGAACCAAGCAGCAGTCCGTTCCTGCTGCTGTCCCGCCGGTGTAAAGTCGATGTCGTAGCGGCCGGTCTTCGCATTTTCAGGAATTTTCCAGATCGCTTGATACCGGCCACCGCCGACCTGCATTTGCCCGGCCACCGGCGTTTGACTCCCTGCATACCGGATCGACACGGTGCCGGAAGCGGCCGGCTCGGTCCTCAGGCGCACCGTGGACCCGACATCGTAGCTGGTATTATCGGCGATGATCTGCGCTGTACGGTTTCGCGGGTAGGCGTTCGCGGCGGCCAGAGTCAATGAAAGAGCCCAGATAGCTATGCGCATAGATACGATCAGTAATCGTCTTATTATTGCTTACTTTCTTTCAGTCCTCGCCGGAGGTTCAACGGCCCTGGCAAGCTGGCCGACCTTCGGAGCCGATGCCCAGCGGGATAGCTGGGCGAAAAATGAGACGCTGCTTTCTCCCTCGAGTGTGAAGAACTTGCAGCTTCTGTGGAAAGTGAAACTAGATAACCAGCCTAAACAACTTACATCGCTAACGACTCCTATTGTCGTGAATCCTGTATACACAAATCACGGTGCGGAGACCTATGTCGTGGTTGCCGGGAGTTCCGACAATATCTACGTGATCGATTCAGATACGGGAAAGCTGGTCTGGAAGAAGCATTTCTCGAACACTGCCCCTGCGTATAAGCAGGGGGAAGATTCGGGATCGTATTTCTGCCCCGCGGCGCTGAACGACACACCGGCAATCGGCAATAGCAAAGTGGGGGTTACGGTGTACGTTATTTCCATCGACGGCCGGCTGCACGCGCTCAATATCGTGAACGGGAAGGATCGGTTTCCGGCCAAACAGTTTGTGCCGCCATACTCGAAGAACTGGAGTCTGAATCTGGCCGGTAACGTCATCTACACCAGCACTTCGCAGGGATGCGGGCACACGAAATCGGGTGTCTGGGCATTCGACCTCAGCACTCCGGGGGCGCCTCCGGCAGTTTTTGCGAGCGACCTGACGGGCGGCGGAATCTGGGGGCGCGGTGGGGTTTCGGTCGGTTCGAATGGAACCGTTTTTGCGGAAACCGGCGACGGAGCAGCCGCCCCGGCAAAGGGCGAGTTCGGTGACGCTTTCGTAGCACTATCTCCGAAAACGCTCAAGATTCTGGATTACTTTATCCCCGAGAATGCCAATTACATTACGCGGAAAGACTTAGATATGGGGAATGATACTCCCGTTGTGTTTTCTTACAAGGGGCGCGAGCTTTTGGTTGGTTCAGGGAAGGAAGGCAAACTATTTCTGCTGAACGCCAAATCGCTTGGCGGAAGCACGCATGGGAAGCCGCTGTATGTAAGTCCCCGCTATACCAACCAGGCCGCGGATATCGCGGGAAACGGATTCTGGGGTGGGTATGCAACCTGGAAAGATGCAAAGGGCGAGCGGTGGGTATATGCGCCGGCATGGGGGCCGCTGGCGTCCGATGTGCCTGCCTTCCCGGTAACGAACGGACCAGCGCCGCATGGCGCGATCATGGCGTTTAAGGTCGAGGAGAAGAACGGAAGCCCGGTGCTGGCGCCCGCCTGGATGTCGCGGGACATGTCGGTGCCGGAGCCGCCTGCGATCGCGAATGGGGTGGTGTTTGGGCTTTCGAGCGGTGGATTTACACGACAGGTAAAACCTAGCGGACAGCTCTACACCGCGCAGGAGCGCATTGCGCACAGAACTGGGAATGCCGTGTTACACGCATTCGACGCGGAAACGGGTAAGGAACTCTACTCCAGCGAAAAGATCATGCCGTCATTTACGCATTTCGGCGGCTTGGCGGTCAGCGACGGGCGTGTGTATGTGGCGACTTACGATGGAACCGTTTATGCTTTTGGATTAAAGGGCGAATAAGGCTCCGATCAGTAGCGGCCTTCGATGAAAGCTTCCACCTCTTCATCGGTCATCGGATCGAATGCGTGTGGATCGATGAGCTTCGCTTTCACTCGGAGTGTTCCGTATTTCCGCTTCGGCTTTTCTGCCGCTGGAGCGGGTGAAAGCACGGCGACCGGTTTTTGTAGCGTGAAATTGCGATGGTCTTGCCCTTGTCCACTTCTTTGAGTAGCTCGGGGAGATTCGCTTTTGCGTAAGCCGCGCTAACGGTCTTCATAAAAATGTCAGGACGGACGGAGGAGGGATGGCTCCCCGACATGGATTCGAACCACGATTAACGGCTCCAAAGGCCGCTGTCCTACCATTAGACGATCGGGGAATCGTGCCGCTCCGGCGGCGGCCGCACTTCAGTTTAGCAGGGGCCGAGCTACCAATCCGAATAGGGCGTGCCTTCCAGGCTGACCTTATCCGAGCCGCTCTTGACGTCCCAAATGCCAGGCGTGCCGGTGTCTCCGGCGACCGGCGTGTCTTCCATGATCACGCGCCAAGTCTGGTTGGAGCCGGTCATCGGGTCCTGCGGAATCTGCCGCAAATAGCCGTCCGTCACCAAATCCTGCAGGCTTTGCGGGGCCTGCTGCTTATCGAGGGTATACTCGTCGATCATGTCGCGCAAGGTAAACAAATCGTTGCGCAACACGCTTTCCTTCGCGCGCGTGATCGATTTTTGATAAATGGGCACCGCGATCGCGAGCAGCACGGAAATGATGGCCATGACGACCATCAGCTCGATCAGGGTGAAGCCGCGCAGGCGGCGCGCGATATTCCGAGTGCTTGTGCCGATCGCTTTCATCATCACTCCGAGTACCTCATCACCATTCCGAGTACGGGGTGCCGTCGCTGCCGGTTTCGTCCGATTTGGAATAGACATCAAAGACGTCCTGGCCGCCCCAGGAAGTGGAATCGGGATCGTCCTGCATGCTGCGCTTGCCCCAATCCGTGCTGCCGGTCATGGGATCTTTGGGGATGCGGCGAAGAAAGCGGATCTTGCCGGTCTCATTGTTTCCGGCGATGGTGTTGTTCAGCGGAACGCCATCGACCAGGATCTGAAGGGTCGCCGGATAACAATACTGCTCATTATCTCCGGCCGGAATCTTGCCCTCGTCGCAAAGGTCCTTGTATTTATCGATGGCCGCGCGCATGTGTTCCAGATCCCGGCGCAGTTCGGTCTCGCGTAGCTGTCTGATTTGCCAACGAGCTGTCGGGACCGCCATCGAACTGAGGATGAGCAGGATGGTAAAAGCGACGATCAGTTCAATAAGCGTGAACCCGGATTCGCCGCGAATGGGTCGCTTACGCTTCCGGCTCGGTTTCGGCTCCATCGTCTATTTTATCGGCTTGGGCTGAGCCGTCTGCGGAGCGCGCCTGACGCTTACCACGCGGTTGGTGCC
>DASVGP010000232.1:0-47517 GCA_036379475.1 Bryobacteraceae bacterium
GCCGATACCGGTCTGATCGATTTCCCGACGCTCTATCGCGGCAAAGAGGTCTATCTTTGCTGGAAACTGGGAGAACCGTCGATCGAATTCTGGCATCCGGTGGAAGACGGCTTTCGCGGCCGCCAGCGAATCGACAACGAATTCCTCGCCAATCACAAAGGCGATGCGCCGGTTTAAAAAAAGTCAACTGCTAAACTAGCCGACGGATGCTCTTGGCCCGCGAGTTTGTCGCCTTTCTGTCCCATCAACTTGTCAATCGTCTCAGCCCGATCATGTTCGAGACCTCCACTCCCGCGGTGGGCGCCGAGCGGATCGCCCAGGTGATCGAGGACGAGTTGTCGGCCGAGGACCGCCTCAACGATGAAGTGCGCGACCTGCTCGATCAATACAGCGATTACATGCGCCGTGAAAATGTCTCCTACCAGGAGATGTTCCGGCGCATTAAGAACCAGCTTCGGGCGCAGCGCAAAATCATTCCGGCTTCCGGGCGTGACAGCGGCGATTCCATGAAGCTGTCGCGGGACAAAGTGAACGATCTGTCGCACAAGATTGTGGAGGCTATGGCCAAGTCGCGCGATTTCCGTGTGCGCAAAGACCGGAATGAAGTCAGATTAGCGATTGTGCGCGAAATGACCGAGGTGCTCCAGGTAGAGGAGCGTGTGGATCGCGCCGCGCGGCAAAAGATCCGCACTCAGAAGCGCGAGATTGCCGAGGGCGGGGAAGAGTACGAACTGCTCCGGCGCCGCTACTACGCTGAAGAGCTGAAAAAGCTCGGCATTACCCTCGGCGGTTAGGGAGTCAGCCCTTCAGGCATAAAGCAGGCGGCCTTTCGGCTCCGGTATCGGGCGGCCAAGCTCCTGAGCTGTCTCCAGCCACTCGGCAATGACGATTTCCGCATTTGCGAGCGCTTCCTGCCTGGTTGGCCCGTCGGCGGCACAGCCAGCGAGTTCCGGCACTTCCGCGATGAAAGCCTGGTCCTCATCGCTCCAGTAGAGTATGATCTCGTATCGGGTCATTCAGCCCTCTCTGCCAGTTTATACCGGGTGATGAGGCGGCGAACCTGTTTGACTTGATAGGGCTTGGCGAAGGACCTCCTTGCTTGGAGGTTCAGGATCTCCGCTACATCTGGCCGCGTAAATATGTGATGACTGCCCTTTGTTCGTTCGTCGAAGCCGAGAGCGGTGAGAAGCGACCGCAAATCGTCGAACCGGATGTTGGCGTCGGCCGCGCCTTGTAGCACCTACGAAAGAACTTGCTTGCGCACTTCATGATTGATTATGAACTCTGCAAATTTTCCGTGTGCCGTTAACCCGCCTCCGCGCTATGCCGCGCTACGGGCCGCTGGTCGAGGCCCAGAACCGCGGTGATGATGCCGGCGAGCGGCTTGGGAATCCAAATGGCGCCCTTGTAAGTCAGATGCCTATCGCCGCTTGCATCAGTTGCCAGGCCCAGGCGAACGCCGAAAGCTGCTTCCATCTGCTCCATCGAGCCTTCGATGCGCAGTCTTCGCGATGCCAGGTCTTGGTGCGAGATATTTAACCCGCAGCGCTGCGCGAACGCCGCCACTGCGGCGACATCGCTGGGGCTTGCCGAGATCGCTTGCTCCGCCTGGTCACGAGACATCCGCGGCATCTCTGGATCCGGTTCGTTTTGCCTGCGCAGCAGAACGGTCACGGCGATCTGCCCGTCCTTCTTCGCCAGAGGAGCGAAGGGCTCGCCCGATTTTTGCGCCGCCGTACTCCCCGGGAGCGGCACGCGATCGGCGCTTATGCTTCCTGCCGTTAGCGCCGCGAGCAGCGCCGCGCCGTCGGGCGTTCCCAATCCGGTGCAAGCGTCCCAACCGGTTCCGGCGCTGTAGTAGCCGAGATTGCTGTCGTCATTGTTGCCGCTGGTGATGTCGCGAAGTGCTGAGGAGGGTATCGAATACAGCTTGGGATTGACAAATCCCATGGCCGTACCCGCGTGCTCGTTGATCAAGGCGATGAGCCCGGCCCAAAGGGGAGCTACCGCGCTGGTGCCGCCGATCACCTGGTTCTGCCCGTCCACGAGAACCGAGTAGCCGGTGCTCGGGTCGGCATTGCCGGCGATATCGGGCACGCCGCGGCCGGCAAATTTGGTTTCCGGCTGGTTCGGAACACCCGCCGCGTTTTGATACGCCGGTTTCGCAAAGACATTGCTCACCCCGCCGCCGGTTGCGCCTTCGTCGTTTGCAATCTCATTCCAAACCGTCTCCGAAGTGATCCGATTGGCGGCTTCGGTGAGCTTCGTCCCGCCGCACGCAAGCGCATAGGGGCTGGAGGCAGGGAAGTCCACGTGCAGCTTGCCGTCGCCCACGCCGTCGCTCGATCCGCTGTCTCCCGCCGCGGCCGTAACCGTCACGCCCAGCGTTGCGGCATCCTGCAGCGCCGCGTTCATCGCGGTTTGCGACTGTTGGGTCCAGGAATCCTCGGGTCCGCCCCAACTGATCGAGACCACGGAAGGTTTATGGACGCTATCGTGAACGGCATCGGTAATCGCGTCGATGAATCCCTGGTCCGTGTTGGGCGCGAAGTAGACGGCGATGTTCGCTCCCGGCGCCACCGCGCCGGCAATCTCGATGTCCAGCATGACTTCGGCATCAGCGTCGGAACCGGGCGAGTTCTTGCCGCCATCGACCGAAACGGCAACCACGCTGGGTGCGGCAATTCCAAGCTGCCCGAAGTAAGTCTTCAGATCCGCCGTGCTGTATCCGCCACCGAGTTCGATGATCCCGATCGTCTCCGTGCTCCCCGTCACACCCGGCGGAAAATTGTAGAGCGCGGCTACTTGCGCGGGCGAAAATGCGCCGGCCGGCGCACTGAGCGCATGCCGGCAGAAATGAGGTTTCGCAATGGGCCGGTTGTCAAGGCCCAACACCGCGATCACAAGCTGATCCAATTCCTGGGGGATACCAATGGCGCCGTTTTGCCCGCGAAAGACTTGGCCGGTCGTCTGCAACCGGTATTGCTGCAGATCGGCTGCAAAGGCTTTAGCCACTCGCTGGGTGTCGCCAGCTAAAATCACGCGGCTTTTTGGGATGCTGCTGTCGATCACAGTGAGGCCATATTCGTGGGCGAAGGCTTCGACCAAAGCGATATTGCCGGGATCGGTACCGGTTGTCTTTTCCTCCTGGCGGCGCAAGAATACGCTCACGTGGACGGTCTCGTCCGCTGGCGGAGGACCAACAGGTACTGCATTCGGGTGTGCGCTTCTTTCGCTTCCTGCCAGTCGTACTCTTTTCTCGAAAGCCATAGAAAACTCCTTTTTTCGTGGTGGCCCTAAACAGAACCCCGACTGCACGGGGTCAGCTCCAGGGTCGGCTTCCCCTCGTTCACACTCGGGGTTCTGCTTGCCACTGTCCTTTTGCCCTACAATAATGCTTCGATGTGTGCAGCGGCCAGCCTCGAAATCCGCGAACTGCGTGCCATCGGCGATCTCGCTGAAGCCGTGCGCCTGCAGCAGCGGATTTGGGAATTCGACGACATCGATCTGATTCCGTTACGCATGTTTGTGGTGGCGACGAAGATTGGCGGTCAGGCGCTGGGCGCATACAAAGACGGCGCCATGATCGCTTTCTGCCTTTGTTTGCCCGGCCTCAAGCCCGGCGGCGCAACTTATCTGCACAGCCATATGCTCGGCGTTCTGCCGGAATACCGCAATTCGGGTGCCGGGCGCCAGCTTAAATTCAGACAGCGCGAATATGCGCTCGCGCAAAGTGTGCAACTGATCGAGTGGACCTTCGATCCGCTCGAAATCAAGAATGCCTTTTTCAATATCGAGCGGCTCGGCGCGATCGCCCGCCGCTTCGTTCGTGACCAATACGGGACTACCAGCAGCCGGCTTCACGGCGGGCTGCCGACCGACAGGCTCATCGCGGAATGGTGGATCGGCAACCCTCGCGTTAGCGCCGCGCGAAACGGCACAGCCCGCGCTCTGCCGAAGCACGAAGCCAGCATCGCGGTGCCCGCCAATATCGCCGAAATGCGCCAGCACGATCCGGGGCAGGCGCGCGAAGTCCAATCCTCGATCGGCGAACAGTTCGAACGCCATTTTCGCAGGGGTCTGGCTGTTGTACGATTTGAGCGCGGGCCCGAAGCCGGCGTCTACCTTCTTGCACCATGGGATTCCAAGTAGATCAAGTCGTATTGCGGCACATCCGGTTGCCGCTGCTGCATTTCTTCGAGACCAGCTTCGGCCGCACTCTGGCTCGCCATATCGTTCTGGTGCAGGTTTTCGCGGACGGCGTTTCCGGCTGGGGCGAAGTGACAGCCGGCGAAAATCCGTTTTACAACGAGGAGTGGACCGGCTCCATCTGGCCCCTGCTCATCGATTATGTGGCGCCGCGCGTGCTGCACCACGAATTCGCGCATCCGGACGAAGTGGACGCGCGCACAACCTACATTCGCGGCCATAAGATGACGCGCGGCGGGATGGAAGCCGCTGTTTGGGATCTTTATGCCCGGCTCAACCGCGAACCGCTCTGGAAAACGATCGGCGGCGGCGCGCACATGGAGATATCTTGCGGTGTTTCGGTCGGCATTCAGGATAGCGTCGAAGAGTTGCTCGAACGAATCGAGCGCGAGCTCGACGCCGGATACCAGCGCATCAAAATCAAAATCAAACCGGGCTGGGATGTCGATGTGGTCCGCCGCGTGCGCGAACGCTTTCCCGAAATCAAGCTGATGGTGGACGCGAATTCCGCCTACAGGCTGGCAGATCTGGACCATCTAAAGCGGCTGGACGAATTTGACTTGATGATGATCGAGCAGCCGCTTGCCCATGACGATATCGTCGATCACGCCGTGCTTCAGGCCGCCCTGGAAACGCCGGTCTGCCTCGACGAGTGCATCCGATCGGCGCATCACGCCGAACAGGCGATTCGATTGAACGCCTGCCGAATCATGAACATCAAATTGGGCCGCGTGGGCGGATTCGCCGAAGCACGGCGGGTTCACGACGTCTGCCAGGCGAGCGGCATTCCGGTGTGGTGCGGCGGCATGCTGGAATCTGGCATCGGACGCGGCCACAACATCGCGCTCTCGACGCTGCCGAATTTCGTCCTGCCCGGCGATGTGTCCGCTAGCAGCCGCTACTGGCAACAGGATATTATCGATCCTCCGGTTACAGTGACGCCCCGCGGGACGATTGAAGTTCCCACCGCGCCGGGGTTTGGATATCCGTTAGACGAAGCGTATCTCGATAGCCTGGTGCTGCGCAGCGAAACGCTCCGGTGATGCAAGAGTCCAGTCACACTCTTTGAAATTTATTTTGCTTTTAGATCCAACGCTTTAAACCTCCCGGGTCTCTCCACCCGCACACCCCCGCCGCACACTCGACACCGTAGAGCAGGCGTTTTCGCCTGCCACCGTACTCCATCTGGACACAACACGCATGGCAACCGCCAAACAAATCGCGGCTAATCGCCGCAATGCAAAGAAATCCACTGGCCCCAAGTCCGCCGAGACCAAGGCCAAAGTCGCTCAGAACGGCGTGAAGCACGGCCTCTGCTCCAAATTCCGCGTCCTCGATGAAGTCGAGAAACAGGAAAACTTCGACGCCTTCCTGAACAAGCTCATGGAAGACGAACAACCGGTGGGCCAGGCCGAAATCGAGCTGGTCGTCAAAATGGCCGAACATACCTGGGTTGCCAAACGTGCCCTGCGTGCGCAGAACCACTGCTTTTCGCTCCAGCCGAAAACTCCTGAGCAGGCCAAAAACGGCGACATCCCCGTCGAGGTCGAGGTTCAACCCCTCGAACTTTACATGCGTTACCACGCCGCGCACGATCGCGCCTACCAGCGCGCCTCCGCCGAGCTTCAGAAACGCAAGAAAGCACGCCAGTTAGCCGAAATTGGCTTTGCTTCGCAAAAACGAGCTGAAGCCGAAGAGTCGCGCAAAACCGAAAAGCACGCGGTCCAAATCGCCACCGCCAAGTTGCGCAAACAACGTGAAGAAATGAAGCTTGGCGACGCCATCGCCAAAATGCTCCCCCCTGATTTCGATCTCTCTTCTCTCGACCAGGCGCTTTCGGCCGTCGCAGCCCACCCTGGCAGCGGGAGGGCTAACGGCTAACAGCGAAAAAACCCGACACTCGTTATTCTGTATCAATATGCTGAACCCCGGTATCTTCCGCGAATACGACATCCGCGGAATCGCCGACGAAGAACTGACCAACGATGCCGTCGAGGCGCTCGGCCGCGCGCTGGGGACTTATATCATTCGCCATAGCGGGCGCACGATTTCGCTCGGCCGCGATTGCCGTTTAAGCAGCGGCCGTTTGCACGACGCAATTCTCAAAGGTTTGCTGGCTTCCGGCGCTCATGTGGCCGATCTCGGAGTTGTTCCCACGCCAGTGCTTTATTTTTCGGCGGTGCATTTTAAGACCGACGGCGCCATTATGATCACCGGCAGCCACAATCCGCCCGAATACAACGGTTTCAAGACCGTATGCGGTGGGGTGACACTTTACGGCGGGGCGATCCAGGAAGTTTACCGGCTGATCCGGAACGAGGATTACGAAAGCGGCTCGGGGACGCATCGGCTCGTGGATGCGGTCGAACCTTACGTGAACACCATCGCCGCGCAGTTCGCCTTCGAACGTCCGGTCAAAGTTGTCTTCGATAGCGGCAACGGCACGGCCGGCCCGGTGGTTCATCGCGTTCTGGAAAAGCTTGGCATCAAAGCCGTGGAACTGTTCTTCGAGAGTGACGGCCATTTCCCCAATCACCATCCCGACCCTACCGTGCTTTCCAATCTGAAAGATCTCCAAGAAGCCGTCCGCGCGCATGGGGCCGATCTGGGCATCGCCTTCGATGGCGACGCGGACCGCATCGGCGCCGTGGACGAGCGCGGCGAAGTGATCTACGGCGACATGCTCCTGCTGATCTTCGGCAGAGAGATCCTTCGACGCAAGCCGGGCGCAACGTTCATCGGGGAAGTGAAGTGCTCGCAAGTCATGTACGACAAACTGCGCGAACTCGGCGGCAACGCCATCATGTATAAGACCGGGCATTCGCTGATTAAGGCAAAGATGAAAGAGGAGCACGCCGAGCTTGCGGGCGAGATGTCGGGGCACATGTTTTTTGCCGACCGCTATTACGGCTTCGATGATGCGATCTACGCTGCTTTCCGGTTGCTTGAGATCGTCTCGAAATCCGGTCGGCCGCTCTCCCATCAGCTCGAAGACGTCCCGAAGCTTTTCTCGACACCCGAGCTGCGCATCGACTGCGGCGATGAGGTGAAATTCCAAGTGATCGAAAGAGTGGCGGAGATCGTTGGGAAAAAGCGCCGGATTGTGGACGTAGATGGCGTGCGCGTGCCTTTCGAGCGTGGCTGGGGCTTAGTGCGCGGATCCAATACACAGCCTGTGCTGGTAATGCGCTTCGAAGCGGAAAGCGAAGAACTGCTGGAGAGTTACCGGCACGAAATCGAGCAAGCCGTCGCGCAAGCGAAGCGTCAGATCAGCTAAGGCTGCGGGATTTATCCACTCCGCGGCGATGAGCCATCTCCGTGCCGATTTCTGATAGATCGGACTTAGGCAGTACCTCCGCGGCAATCGGGAACAAAGTTCGATCTTCGAGTTCCAGATGAGGGCCGTAAATGCGTGTCAACTCCGCCAGAGCGCCGCGAAGCCGGGCAGTGTCTTCCTGGCTCAGCGACTGCTGCTCGATCCAGCGGCGGCCGATCTCGTCCACCCGCGCGTGCAGTGCGTCGGCGCGGACATGTTCGGCTTGCAGCCGCTTCACATCATCGAGGGCCGCCTCGACTTTCGGGCCGCCGATGTTCCGCAGCCGGGGAAACAGGCTCTCTTCTTCATCCGCAGTGTGGCGCGGAGCCGCATTGCGGAAGTATTCGAGGGCATTCAGCCAGTCGCGCTTTTCCATGGCGTTCATCTCTCCTCCCTTCGCGCGCTCCGCCACTTGGACGAGCGCTCCCAGAAAGCGCTCGATGCGGCGGTGGCAATCCATCAGCATTCCGAGAGGTTGTGTAAAATCGGCCGCTGGTGCGGCTCCAATAGTAACTGGCATAAGCGGCTTCTATACACGATTGTACCCTCGGCGGCATCGTTGCGATATTGTTGAAAATTTATGCCCCGCCTTGTTTTTGCTCTCGCGTTCTGTGCGCTTTGTTATAGCCAGGCGATTTCGCCTGCTCTTTTCGGAGGACTGAAATGGCGCTCGATCGGTCCCTTCCGGGGCGGACGCGCGGTCGCCGTCACGGGCGTTCAAGGCGGCGCGACTTTTTACTTCGGCGCGGTCGATGGAGGCGTTTGGAAGAGCACCGATGCCGGCAACACATGGAAGCCGGTTTTCGACTCCGAACCCGTCGGCTCTATCGGCGCCATTGCGGTTGCTCCGTCCGATCCTAAGACGATCTATGTGGGAACGGGCGAATCGGATATCCGCTCGGATCTGGCAACCGGCAACGGCGTGTATAAATCGACCGACGCCGGACAGACCTGGACACACCTCGGGCTCGAAGACACGCGCCAGATCAGCCGGATTGTGGTGAACCCGCGCGACGCGAATCAGCTTTTTGTCGCCGCGCTGGGACACGCTTACGGTCCGAACGACCAACGCGGCGTGTTTCGCTCGAACGACGGCGGGAAAACCTGGCAAGAGGTTTTGTATAAGGGTCCGGACGTCGGGGCGGCTGATCTTGCTATCGCTTCCGACGACCCAAGCGTACTCGTTGCGGCCATGTGGAATGCACATCGCGTGCCCTGGAGCGTTTACGCGCCCGTTAGCGGGCCGGGCAGCGGATTATTTCGCTCGACTGATGGGGGCAACACTTGGACGCAAATCAGTGGCCATGGGCTGCCGCCGCAGCCATGGGGGCGTGCGGGTGTCGCCATAGCGCGCGGCACGCACGGCCGCCGAGTCTACGCCATGATCGCGGCAAAAAAAGACGCCGGGCTTTATCGTAGCGACGACGGCGGCGAGAGCTGGACACTGGTGAATCACGATCCGCGGCTCACGGAGCGCGCCTGGTATTTCAACCAAATCACTGTAGATCCGAACGATCCCGATGTTGTTTACGATCCGAATGTCGCCTTCTACAAGCTCACTGATGGCGGCAAGGATTTAAGTATCGTTCGAGGCGCGCCCGGCGGTGACGATTATCACCAGGTCTGGATCGATCCGGCCAATTCGCAACGCATGATTCTTGGCACCGACCAGGGCACCACGGTTACGCTGAACGGAGGCAAAACCTGGAGCACGTGGTACAACCAGCCGACCGGCCAGTTCTATCACGTGATCACCGACAACGAAACGCCCTATCACGTCTATGGCGCGCAGCAGGACAGCGGAACGTCCGCAATTCCGGCAAGCACCGTGCATGGAGAAATCGATCTACGCGATTGGTTCACGGTAGGCGGCAGCGAGAGCGGATATCTCGCAATCGATCCGAATAACCCGAACGTCGTTTACGAATCTGATACTTACGGCACCTTAACGCGCTATGACCGCCGCACCGGGCAAAGCCAGAATATTGCACCCTGGCCGATGCCTAACGATCTTCACAGCGATATCGCGAAATGGAGATACCGCGATCCCTGGACCCCTGTGGTGATTTTTTCACCTATCGCGCCAAACCCGTTGTATTACGGGACACAGTACGTGATGCGCACCTTGGACGGCGGCCTGCACTGGCAGAAGATCAGCCCCGATCTCACCGCTACGCAAAACGGAACCCATCGCGGAGTTATTTATACGATTGCGCCTTCCCCGCTGAATGCCCAGGAGATTTGGGCCGGCAGCGATACCGGTCTCATTCACCTGACTCGCAACCGAGGGCGCACGTGGACCAATGTTACGCCTCCGGGCCTGACGCACTGGAGCAAAATCACTCAAATCGAGTTGTCTCCTTTCCACGATGGCGAGGCTTATGCGGCAGTTGACCGGCACCGGCTCGACGACATGCGGCCGTATCTCTATCGCACGCGCAATTTCGGCAAGACCTGGAAGTTGATCGTGAACGGCATCGCGGACCACGCATTTTTGAATGCCATTCGCGAAGATCCGAAACGCCCAGGGCTGTTGTTCGCCGGAACGGAATTCGGCGTTTACGTTTCTTTTGACGATGGAGACAATTGGCTGCCGCTGCAATTGAATCTTCCGGTGACTTCGGTGCGCGATCTCGCGATTCACTACAACGACTTAATCGTTGCGACGCATGGCCGCGGGTTTTGGGTATTGGACGGCATTGCTCCTCTGCGTCAGATCACGAATCAAGTCGCTGCGGCCGCCGCTTGGCTGTTCAAGCCCGCGCGGACGCTTCGGATCGTCAGCGACTCGTTTGCCGGCACGCCGCTGCCGCCGAATGACCCCCAGGCGAAGAATCCGGCTCGCGGCGCCTACATCGATTACTATTTGCGTGCCGCCGTGCAGGGAAACGTCACGCTCGAGATTCTGGACGCGCACGGCGATCTGGTGCGGCGCTATTCGAGCAGCGAAAAGCCTCCGAAGCGGCCTGCGAATTTGCCCGTTTCACCGCGCTGGTTTCAGAACCCGCGGGTGCTGAGCGCGGGGGCGGGAATGCATCGCTTCATTTGGAATCTACGCTACAACCCGACTAGCCACCAGCCGGCCGCTAATCCGGAAGGCGATGCATGGGAAGGCCCGCTTGTTTTGCCAGGCATGTACACCGCCCGGCTCACGGTGGATGGCCATGCGCTGGTCAGGAAATTTCAAGTTGCGATGGATCCCCGCGTCCATGCTACTCAGGCGGAGCTGGCGGACCAGTTCCGCTGGGGCAAGCTGACGTTTGAAAAAATGATCGCGGCAAGAAAGGCAATCGCTCAAGTACAAGCGCTGCAGGCGCAATGCGCGGCCGCAAAGAAAAAGCTGACAACCGGCAAGCTGGCGCTAATTGCCGCCATCGACAACACCAGCCGGCGCGCAGGAGAAATTCTCAGCGGAAAGAAAGGATTGCATCAGGCAAGCAGCGAATTGACAGTGGCGCTGAACTCGATCGAAGGCGCAGCGCGCACTCCTCCTTCGCAAGTGATCGCTCTCTATCGCCAGGCTGCGCATCTGGCCGCGCTGCGCCTTGCAGACTGGCAGAGATTACGCGGCTCTCTGGGCGCTCTGAACAGGCAGTTGCGCGCCGCCGGTCTTGCTCCGATACATATTTCTTAGCCGCGCTGTGCGGTGATCTCAGTCCAGCACCGCCAGCGCCGTTTTCGGCGCCTTGGCGAGCTGTTCGATCGCGTAATCGATCGCTTCGTCGGTCAGGCCCGGGTACACGCCGATGAAAAACGTCCGGTTCATGATGATGTCCGATTGTTTCAGATCGCCGTGTACCCGCCGCTGAATGTGCAGAAAGCCGGGCTGGCGCAGAATGTTACCGCCGAAGACCAGACGGGTCTCGATATTAGCCGCTTCCAGTTGCCGCGTGATCGCCGTGCGGTCGAGGCCCTCGCGCACCGTGATCGGAAAGCCGAAAGGCGAAGGATTGGCGCGCGGGTCGATCTTCGGCAGGATGAAATATTCTTCCAGCGGCTTCAAGCCGTTATACAAACGCCAGAAATTGTGCCGCCGGCGCTCGACGAACTCCGGCGCTTTTTCGATCTGCGCCATTCCGATCGCCGCCTGCATGTCGGTTGGCTTCAGGTTATAGCCGATATTCGTGTAGATATATTTGTGGTCGTAGCCTTCCGGCAGCTCTCCTAGCTGCCATCCAAAGCGCTTGCAGCAGGTGTCGCTCTTGCCCGGGTCACACCAGCAGTCGCGGCCCCAGTCGCGAATCGAGCGCGCGGTTTTCTTCAGGCGCGGATGATTGATCGTGACGCCCCCGCCTTCGCCCATGGTCATCTGGTGCGCTGGATAGAAACTCAGCGAGGCCATATCGCCGAAGGTTCCCACCAACTGGCCGTCGAAAGTCGCGCCAAGCGCATCGCACGAATCCTCCAACACCCAAAGATCATGGCGCTTGGCGATGTCCATGATGGTTGCCATATCGCAGGGATTCCCAACCGTATGCGGAATGAAGATACAGCGCGTTCGCGGGCCGATGGCATCTTCGATCAAAGCGGGATTGATGTTGTAGGTGCCGACTTCGCAATCGACAAAGACCGGAACGAGCTGGTTCTGGACGATAGGCGCGAGAGTGGTCGGGAAGGTGACCGCCGGGGTGATGACTTCATCGCCCGGTTCCAGCCGCCGCCGGTCGATGGGCCGCAGCAGTTTGTCCAGTTCGTGCGCACAAAGCGTCGTCACCATCAGCAGATTCGCCGAAGAACCCGAGTTGACCAGAACGAAATCCCGTGAGCGATAGAACTTCTGCATCCGCTGCTCGAATTTCAAGCCCCAGTCGCCGAAGGTCAGCCAAAAATCGAGCGCCGATTCGGCCAGGTTCAGCATCTCGCGCTGGTCGTAGACGCGGCCGGAATATTGCAGCCTGCTGACGCCCGGCTCGAAAGGCTTGCGCCCGTGCGCGGCGTGATAGTATTGCGCGACCAGCTCTAAAATCTGTGCGCGGATGGCGGCCGCGTCGCGGGCGCCGGAATTTCCATTTGCTGAGTTGCTCATCGATGTGTTGCCGCGCTGTTGGCCTCGCCGTTCGCCCCAGTGTTTGATAGTCCGATGCGGTGATATCGAATCGGCGGCGGGAGTTCGAGCGACCGCAGAGCGCAGCGGCCGTCGATAACCACCGGCTGCCGCATCTGGCCCGCGAGCGCCGTCCAATCCAAAGAGCGCAGCTCCGGCAGACCCGAGGCGATGATGGCCGCGTCCGCCTGCCGCAACGCTTCGGCCGCCGAGCCGCAAACCGCGACGGACCTTCCGTTCCGCGGCAGAGAAGAAATAAAAGGATCGTATCCGCGCACCGATGCTTCCTCCCGGTGCAGCAGATCGATGAGCGCGAGCGCTGGCGAATCGCGCAGATCGTCGGTGCCCGGCTTGAAGGCCAAACCCAAAACCGCAATCGTCTTTCCGCGCAGGCTGCCGACGGCCGATTCCACCATCGAAACCAGCGCCGCCGGCCTGTCGCGATTCACGGCAAGAACCGCCTCCAGCAGGCGCGGCGGATGACCTTGCCGACGCCCGAACTCCTGCAGCGCAGTGATGTCTTTCGGAAGGCAACTGCCTCCGAAGCCGCAGCCGGCGCGCAAATAGCTTAAGATGCCCGGCGCATACCGTTTCCCGTCCACGATGCAGTTCAAGCGCCGGTCGAGGTGGAGACCATCCATGACCTGCTCCACATCGGTCCCCGGCGTACCTTCGCAAATCGCCGCCAGTTCGTTGCTGAAAGAAATAAGCGTGGCGAGCAGCGCGTTGGAGGCATACTTGGTCATCTCCGCATTGCGCAGCGTGGTGAAAAGCTTGGGGCAGTCGAAGCTGTCGTAAATCCTGGCCAGAGTCTGCCCGGCACGATCGTCCGATTGGCCGATCATATGCGGTCCGGCTCCATAAAGTCCGCAACCGCCGTTCCCTCGCGCAGAAATTCCGGATTCATGCAGAGCCCGAATTCGCCGATGCGCTTGCCCGAAGCCTGCTCCAAAATGCCACCGACGACCGTATCCGTGGTGCCCGGCACCACCGTGCTCTTAACCACGACAACGTGATAAGCGCTGCTTTCGCGGAGCGCTTTCCCGATGCTCTCGGCCGCGCCGCGAATGTAGGAAAGATCGATATCGCCGTTCTGGGAGGGGGTGCCGACCGCAAGCATCGTCAGGTCGGAGGATTGGACTGCGGCGTTTAGCTCGCGCGTTGCCCGCAGCCTGCCGCTTCCGACGACCTGCTCCAGTAACTCGCGCAGACCCGGCTCGTGAAACAGCGGAGTGCATCGATTCACCGCGTCCACGCGCTCCTGGAGCGCATCGACGCAGGTGACGTCATGGCCGGTGGCAGCGATGCAAGTGCCGCTCACCAGGCCCACATATCCGGTTCCGACAACAGTAAGCCGCATTCAATCTCTACTATCGCCCAAATAGGGGCTGATGCGCGCCGAACACAGGCGCGGGCACTGAGCGCAAACCACGCGCTCGGAAAGCGACGGCACTTTCGCGGCGGCCGTGCGTGCGTGCCCTTTCACCACCCGTTTGACGCAGACGCCCGCCGGAACTGTCGTAAAATCGCCAGCCCGTAGCCAAGTGGTTTTGCCGGTCGCCGCCTCGAAATAGCCGATCTCGCCTTCGAGCACGGTTTCATATTCGGTGACTTCGCGGTGCCAGTGCGGCACTCCATCGTCGCCCGGTTCGTAGAAGCATAAAATCCACTCGAGCCGCGTTTCGCGAACGAATGGATTCGGATTGGGTTCTTTCAGATCGCCCGCCAGGAAAACATGCTTGCGGCCGGAGAAGGGCAGATATTCTTCGCTGCGAATCACGCCCAGGCCGCCGCCGCTTTGCATCTCGCTCATCGGGCACTCTGAAGCGCACCGCGATAGGAATGCAGCGTGCGTTCCAGCCCCTCGGCCAGCGGCACTTTCGGACTCCAGCCCAATCGGCCGCGAAGTTTTCCGAGATCGGGACAGCGGCGCTGCGGATTGTCGGTCAGGTAATGCTTGTCCTCGCTGGTACGGTGCCGAATCTCGAGCCGCGGCGGACCGGCCACTTGGCTGATCAGTTCGGCAAGCTCTCCGATCGCGATTTCGCGCTCGTCGTTGCCTACGTTGAAGGCTTCGCCATCCGCATCGGAGAGCAGAATCAGCCAAAGCGCGCGAATCGCATCGCTCACATAGCAAAATGAGCGGGTGGCGCGGCCGTCGCTGAACAGCTCAATCGGTCGGTGTTCGAGCGCTGCGGAAATCAGATCGGGAATGATCCGTTTGTCGTCCAGGCGCTGCCCGGGACCGTACACGTTGAACGGCCGGATCGCCTTGACCGGCACCTGGTAAAGTTCGTGATACACCCAGCACAGCGTCTCCGCCATCCGCTTCGATTCGTCATAGCAGGCGCGCGGCCCGGTGCAGGAGACGTTTCCGCGGTAATCCTCACGGGTCGGAATGTGCGCGGCATCGGGATCGCCGTAAATCTCGCTGGTGCTGGTGTACAGCAGACTGCGGGCGTTCGTCTGACGCGCCAGTTCCAGCATCTGGCGCGTACCGGAAGCATTGACATCGATGGTTTCCAGCGGATAGCGACGGTAAAACGTGGGCGATGCGATCCCCGCGCCATGAACGATCCAATCTACTGGCTCGCCGAGCGCAAGCGGCTGCGAAACGTCGTGCTGAACGAAGCGAAAATCAGGCCTTTCCGCCAAGTGAGCCGTCCGTTGCGCAATGCCGCTGCGGAGGTTATCGATACTAATCACGCGGCAGGGTTTTGCCAGAAAATGGTCGTTTAAGTACGCCGCCGTTTCCAGCAGGTAACTGCAAAGAAATCCGCTCCCTCCGGTAACCAGGAGCGTGGTGCCGGACAGCGCTCTCAGCGCCCCCGAAAGCTCCTGGCAGATTGCCGCGGCGTCTGCTTCGATTATGGGATTCAAAGTCTCTGTGGCCATGCCGGAGAAACAGGTGCGCTTTCTATTCTAACGCACGCAGTGTTACTTGCCGGCCGAGTATCCTGAAGATTGGCTCCTCAAGCCCCTGCTGAGCAGCCGCGCATCGATGCGCTATCTGGCGACTTCAATGTGGGAGATTTTGGGTCCGTTCAAAAACTATCAACTCTACGAGGTCACCATGCCCGTCAAGAACGCCCCTTATCAGTAGTGAATGCTTTTAGCTGTCCTCTCATTAGCTCTGGCAACTTCCGCTACGGTTCAGGAGCGGAACCCGCTGAATCCCTGCTTTATAGAGTTCTATAACGCCGACTTCACCACCGCTATAGCCTGCTTCGAGCGGGAGCTGAAATCGAAATCAGGTGATCCACGCGCCTACAACCATGTTGCTGAGGCGATTCTTTATAAGCAGTTATTTATTCACGGGGCCCTCGAATCGGAACTGGTCAGCAGCACCAATCCGTTCCTTAGGACGCCCAAGATAAAAGTCCCGCCGGCGATCGCCTCGCGCTTCAAGCAGTTAATTAAAAAATCGCTCTCGCTCAGCCAGGCGGAATTGAAAGAGAACCCGCGCGATGTGAGCGCCTTATACGCATTGGGCGTCGCCCACGGGCTGAGCGCCAATTATAAGTTCCTCATCGATAAAGACTGGACGGGAGCCTTGCACGATGCTAAGGCCGATCAGAACGCGAATGAAAAGATCCTCGACATCGATCCCAACTTTGTCGATGCTCACTTAGTAACAGGGCTATATCAATATTTGATCGGCAGTCTGCCTTTCTATATGCGCACGCTTGGCTTTCTCGGCGGTTTTGGCGCGGGAAATAGACAACAAGGCATTCGGGAAATAGAAGAAGTCAGCCGCAAGGGGATTCTCGATCCCTACGGCGCGGATATGTTGCTGTGCGTCATTTTCCGCCGTGAACACGAGCCGCAAAAAGCGCTGCCCATATTAAAAACGCTGGCGGCGCATTTTCCGCGCAATTATCTGTTCCTCTTCGAAGAAGTCGAGATGTACAGCGACCTGGGCAAGAAGCAGGCCGCCCTCCATGTGCTCGACCAAATCGAAACCTTGCGGCGCCAGAACGCGCCGGGATATGGGCGCGTTCCTCTGGCGAAAGTGGCCTATCTGCGCGCCAATCTGCTGTTTTGGTACAACGATCTCGGCCAGGCTTTGACGTCTTTGAAAACAGCCACAAACATGAACAACGATCTCGACCGGAGAACGCGCACCATGGCTTGGCTGCGTCTGGGTCAGGTCTACGATCTGAAAGGCGATCGCCAACAGGCTGTCCAGGCATATCACGAGGCCATGCGGACCGAACCCCATTCGGCCGCCGCCGCCCAGGCGAAAGGATATATCTCGAATCCGTATCGCCGCGAGCATGGCAAGGCTGACGCGAATCAAGTAAACTAACTGGCAACCATGAAACCTGAACTATACCGGGAAATCTGCGATAGCTTGCATCACCTGCTGGGAGAGGAGAACGACTTCATTGCCAACGCGGCAAACACGTCCGCACTGCTCTTCCAAAGCCTTCCCGAAGTCAACTGGGCCGGCTTTTATATCGCCCGCGGCAGCGATCTGGTTTTGGGCCCGTTCCAGGGCAAGCCCGCCTGTGTACGCCTCCCGCTGGGGAAAGGCGTCTGCGGGGCCGCCGCTGTCGAACATCGCAGCGTCATCGTACCGGATGTGAGCCACTTTCCCGGCCATATCGTTTGCGATCCGGATGCGCGCTCAGAAATTGCGGTTCCGCTGCTGAGCTGGGGCCGTCTGATTGGAGTCCTCGACCTGGACAGCGCCACCCTGAATCGATTCGACGAAGACGACCGCGAAGGTCTGGAATCGGTAGCCGCCATCTTGCTCGCCTCACATTCGACAGCCGGCCTGCCGGATCTCGACGAGCAGGCCAGGGGCGAAGAAGCGAATTCGCTTAGTTAGCCCACAATGATTTGACTTGTCCTTCTTTGGGGCAGATTGGAAATCCGCCTGCTCCAGAGCGTTTCTCCCTATGTCCCCGCAAGACGTGCCTCCCGCATCGATCCGGTAAGCGCGCTGCGGCATGAGTTACCAGTTCTCTACTTCTTCGTCAGCTCGATATATCTGCCGCCCAAAAACACAACCGCCGTGCGCACGGGCGATTCACGGCTCTTGTAGCCGCGCGTGAAATAGAACGGTATCAGGTCCATTCCGGGCAGCGCTCGGCCCCAGAACAGATCGTCGCTTTTTGGGGTTAACTCGTAAGTGGCGCCGTTTGCGCGGGTGCGCGCCTTGGTGGCGATCTTCGCGGTCAGATTGCCGCCGGAATCCAAAATCGTCATTGTGATATTCCCGCCCTCATAGGTTCCCGCATACTCGGCGTTCAGCTTGGGATCCGGTCGCAGCGGTACGAAAGAGCTATCCGGCAACGCCTCCGGCCCCGGAGGCAGTTTGCGGACCCAAACGTTGCGGTAGCGCACGAGCGTACCATGATCCTGCAGAGCGAGCGGCCTTTCCATGGGAAGCGGATAGTAGGGCGGGCGGTTGTGATAGGCCGTGGGGCCGGTGAGCGGCGTTGCATCCTGCACCAGCACGCCATTCTGGAACACGGTTTCGCGAGCTCGGCTGATCAGGCGCCCATGCTTGTCGAACCTCGGCTGGCGAAAAACGATGTCGTAAGTCTGCCAGTCACCCGGCGGGCGTGTCGCATTCACCAAGGGCGGATATTGCCCATAAAGTGCCCCCGCCTGCCCGTCCGCATAGGTCCTGGCATGATACGAATCGAGGACTTGCAGCTCATAAGTGCCCATGAGGATGACTCCGCTGTTGCCTCTCATCTGTCCCGTGCCTTTGGGTGGATTCGGCGACGCCCATTCGATGTGCAACTGGCAATCGCCGAATTTCTGTTTGGTATGGATGTTACCGGTGCCCGGCTTCACTTGGAAATAGCCATCCTTCACAGTCCATTGCGCGGGTCCGCCATTGCGGCCTTCCCACTCACCCAGGCTCTTGCCGTCGAATAGCACAACGGCATCCGATGGCGCGCCGCCCGGTTTTGCGGCGGGCGTGACCACCGACGGGTTCGGCCGCGTCATGTCATGCTGCCGCCAAGCCTGCTGAGCCATCAGCAAACCGCTGCATGCAACCGCGAGGCATGCGCCTTCCAGGAAACGAATGGTCATGTGTAGTGTTATATCAATCCCGAAGCGCGTCAATCCGTGTCAACGGGCCTGGGTGAAAAATCGCAGTCTGCTTACCGACGAGGTGTCAGCCAGTATTGCAAAAAAATAAGATCGAGAAAGCGGTCGAATTTATAGCCTACCTCGCGAAGATGAGCAACGCGTTCGAACCCAAATTTCTCAAGGAACCGAAGAGAAGCAACGTTTTCCGCGTCTACCCCGCCGATCATGATATGTTTTCCAGCCATCTGCGCGTGGGCGACTAATGCCTTCAGCAATTCTGTTCCGACACCTCGACCGCGAGAGGAGGCGTGAATATGAATGGTCCCCTCGACCGTGAAGCGATATCCGGGCCACGGCCGAAAATCGCCGAAGCTTGCAAATCCCAAAATCGCGCTGACCTCGGCCGCGACGAGCACCGGGTAGCCTTGCTCTTTCCGCGCCCGCCACCAGGCTATTCTGTCGGCAACCGCGACCGGACGGTCGTTATAGATCGCGGTTGAATTTCCGACAATCTCGTTATATATAGCGGCGATCTGCTCAAAGTCCTCTTCGGCGGCTTCGCGAATCTGCATTTCGCTTTCGTTTGTACCACCTCGGACGAAACCGTGAACGTCAGGGAACGCTGGGTGGGCCGCCCAACAAATTTCTGAACTTTGTCGGCTGCCTCGTTCGTAATAAGAATCAGGTTCTATGCAGAATTTCACCGGCGACATTCGCTATGCGCTGCGGCAGTTCCGCCGCGCTCCGGTTTTCACCGCCAGCGCGGTCTTGACGCTGGCGATCGGCATCGGCGGTACGACCGCGATTTTCTCTCTGATCCATGCCGTCATGCTGCGGTCGCTGCCGGTGGCCGATCCCGCCAGTCTATACCGCATTGGCGATGGCTACGACTGCTGCGTCGAAGGCGGCCCGCAGAACAACTGGGGCATGTACTCGTTCCCGCTGTTCGAACAGTTGAAAGCGGCCGCGCCCGAGTTTGGGCAAGTCACGGCGTTTTCTTCGACGACTTGGGAGTTCAGCGTGCGGCGCGCGAAAGTCGAGCACGCCGCGCGGCCTCTGCACGGCGAATACGTAACCGGTAATTACTTCTCTACTTTCGGCATTCGACCCTTTGCGGGCAGACTTTTTTCTCCCAACGACGACCAAGCTTCTGCCGCTCCGGTCGCGGTGCTCAGCTATCGCGCCTGGCGGGGGCCTTATGCGGGCGATCCCTCCGTAATCGGCTCCACGTACATCGTCGGAGGCCATCCTTTTACCGTCATTGGCATCGCCCCGCCCGGCTTCTACGGCGAAACCCTGCGCAGCGATCCGCCCGATATCTGGATTCCGCTGCACCAGGAGCCGCTGCTCGACGGCAAAGGAGCGCTGCTGCCACAGTCGATGTCGGCGTGGCTGCGCGCCATCGGCAGACTAAAACCCGGCGCCACGACAGTGGGTATGTCCGCGCGGCTTACCGGTGTTCTGCGGAATTGGATGAAAAACGACAGCGGCTATCCGGCCGTTTGGATGCCGGAGGTGATCCGGCTGCTTCCGAAACAACTTGTTAACGTCGTTCCTGCAGGCGGCGGCGTGGAGCAAATGAAAGAATATTACGGCCGCAGCCTGAACATTCTGCTGGCGGTTTGCTGTCTCGTACTGCTGATTGCGTGCGCGAATGTCGCGAATCTGTTGCTCGCACGCGGGATGGCGCGGAGGAGCGATACAGCATTGCGGCTGGCCATAGGAGCGCCGGCGCGGCGGCTGATTGGGCAATCGCTCACCGAGAGCGTTTTGCTTTCAATCTTTGGCGGGATCCTAGGACTTGCGGTAGCCTATGGCGCGGCCCGTTTGCTGCTCATGCTCGCATTCCATAGCGCGCATTTCATTCCAATCCAAATCGCACCTTCGCTCCCGGTGCTCGCGTTCGCTTTTGGGCTCTCGCTGATCACAGGCGTTCTATTCGGCACCGCGCCCGCGTGGTTTGCCACACGCACTAATCCGATGGATGCATTGCGCGGGGCTCACCGCACCGCGGGCGACCGCTCTTCTTTTTCGCGCAATGCGCTGCTCGCGGTGCAGGCGACCCTCTCGATTGTGTTGGTCGCTGGAGCCGCTATGTTAGCTCGGAGCTTGAGCAACTTGGAGCACCAGGATCTCGGCTACCCGGCTACAAACAGGATTTCGGTGCAGTTGCAAGCTCCGCCGGCGACTTATACACCGGAACGGCTCAACGCACTTTACCGGAATCTGGAGGATCGTCTCACTCAAATTCCGGGCATTCAGCGATCCGGGCTGGCGCTTTATAATCCGTTCACCGATAACTGGGGCGAACTGATCCTACGGCCCGGCCATCCACTGCCTAAGTTCAGCAGCCACGCGGTCGCTTCCTGGGATCGTATCAGTGCCGGTTACTTACAGGCTTTGGGCCAGCCGATTCTGCGCGGGCGCGATTTTACCAAACACGATACCGACGCGACGGGACCGGTCGCCGTTGTGAACCAGGCTTTTGTGAAAAGATTTTTCCCGAAAGAGAATCCTCTCGATAAGTACTTCGGCCTCGACATGCCGGAGAACGCGCACACGTTCCGCATCGTCGGCGTGGCGCGCGACAGTAAGTTTACACAGCCGGACAAACCCACTCGCCCGATGTTCTTCGTCCCGCTGGCACAGCACGTTAAATACAAATCCGATCTGATGAAAAAGATCGATCTGCGCAGCCACTTCATCGGCGGCATTCTGCTCGAAACCTCGCTTTCGCCGGGAGCGCTGGAACCGGTATTGAAAAAGACGCTGGCCCAAGCCGATCCGAATCTCACGATTATCGGCATACGCACGATGCGGCAGATGGTGGCGCAAAACTTCGACCAGCAGCGCGCCGTTGCCACGCTGGCCGGTCTGTTCGGCATTGTGGCGCTCTTGCTCGCAGCTGTCGGGCTTTACGGAGTGACGGCGTATACGGTGGCGCAGCGCACCAGCGAGATCGGCGTGCGCATGGCGCTCGGCGCGGATCGGGGAAGCGTGATCCGCCTCATTTTGCACGGTGCATTCAAGCGTGCGGCGTTCGGGTTATTGCTTGGCATTCCGCTCGCCATCGGCGCGGGCCGCTTGATCTCTTCGCAGCTTTACGGAGTAGCGGATTGGGACCCGATAGCGCTCGCAATCGCTGCCGGTTCACTGGCGCTGTGCGCATTCTTTGCCGCACTCCTGCCTGCCCGCCGCGCAGCTTCCATCGAGCCCATGAAAGCGCTGCGCGTGGAATAACCGCAGCGTGGGGCAGACCATCGTTGTAGTCCGTCGGGCTTCAGCTTCAGACGCAGACACAAAAAAGATCGTCTGCACCACTGAATAGGCGGCTGCGGTCTAATGGAACAGATCACTCAAAATCCGTGGAACACTCCCGCAGACTTTTCCTAAAAACGGCGGCTGCTGCCACTGCGCTGCCGGCCGTGCCCGCCGCCGCAGCCGATACGCAATCCGACCGCGCCTACTGGATCTCCACGCTTTCACGCATTGCCGACCCTGTCCTCAACGCTCTCAGCCGGCGCAAACTGAAAGCCACCATGCCGGTCGAAGCGCCACACGGCAACGCGGTCGAACGGAAGCAGTACACCTATCTCGAAGCACTCGGGCGGCTGCTCTCGGGCATGGCTCCGTGGCTTGAATCCGGCGAAGAGAGTGAGCGCGGCCATTATGCGCACCTCGCACGCCAAGCGATCGCCGCGGGCGTCGATCCAGCCTCGCCCGATTACATGAACTTCACCCATGGCTCGCAACCCGTCGTCGATGCCGCATTTCTCGCTTTGGCAGTCCTACGCGCGCCGTCCGAACTTTGGGAAAAGCTCGATGGGAAAACGAAATCGCAATTGGTCGAGGCACTTCGCTCGACGCGCGTCATCCGGCCTGGCTTCAGCAATTGGCTCCTGTTCAGCGCGACCATTGAGGCTTTCCTCGCGCAAGTTGGGCAGCCATGGGACAAAATGCGCATCGACTACGCGGTGCGCCAAATCGGTGAGTGGTATAAGGGCGACGGCGTCTATGGCGACGGCCCGCATTTCCATTGGGATTACTACAACAGCTTCGTGATCCATCCCATGCTGCTGCGAACAGTTGAAACCATTGGGAAATTTTCGAGTGATTGGAAATCGTTCCATCCCGCGATTCTCGCCAGAGCGCAACGCTATGCGGCGATCCAAGAACGAATGATCGGCCCCGAAGGAAGTTACCCCGCAATCGGCCGTTCGCTGGCCTATCGCTTCGGAGCATTTCACTTACTCGCGGATATGTCGCTGCGCAAGCAATTGCCGGAGAAGGTCACGCCGGCGCAAGTGCGCGCGGCATTGACGGCGGTCATTCGCCGCATGATTGAAGCGCCCGGAACTTTTGATGATCGCGGCTGGCTGACCGTCGGTTTCTGCGGCCATCAGCCGGAGATCGCCGAGTCTTATATTTCTACCGGCAGCTTGTATCTTTGCGCTACGGCGTTTCTTCCGCTCGGGCTTCCCGCATCCGATCCTTTTTGGAGCGGCCCAGCTCAACTGTGGACTTCGCAGAAAGCATGGAGCGGCAAAGAGATTCTGCCTGATCACGCATTGCGAACGTGATTGGACAGGTCACCCGCAGCTCTTGCCGGCACGAGGAAACGCATCGGGATCCCGTTCTTCGGGTGGCGCATCGAGGCATTCCAGATCCTTTTCGATGGCGATCTTCAGCAAAGCGCTGCCCGCGGGCACATCAAAGTAGATCCCGATAGTATCGTCTGCCGCCCAGGGCGCAATCATGTCTTTCGGAGCGGTAATACGAATCGCGCCATCGCGAAACGAGGCTTGAGGCGAAGAATCGGGCGCGGACCCGAGCAGATACGAAAGTGCGGTGTTTCCCGGAAATAATACGCACTCTTCCAAAGTGCCGCCGGAAGCGAGGCGCGCCACCTCAGGCCGGTTCAGCCGTAAGCGAAGGCCGTTTTCGCGAAAACGCAGTTTCATCTAATCCGAGTGTAAGACGTCAACGGGCCGGAATTCTTATGGATCGAATCGTGCGTTCACTTCGTCTAAAAAGCTATATGAGTGCGACGACGATCACGCCGCAACTGCAGTTCCGACGGCTTCATGGCGCCTATCGGGAAGCATGGGAGCGGTTCTGTGCCGAAATGGAGACACTACAATCGCTTTCGCCGGATACGGTAACCGTTACCGAACTGGAGAGCGCCCGCAAGCGCATGACCGATGCGGAAAGCGTATACCGGACTAAGCGGGATGAGTTAGCGGAGTATCTTATGGCCGCCTCCGGCGCACCGCACGAAGCGCCTCCACGCTTTGAATTGGAACGGTTGGCCTATCGCTTTTGGAACGAAGGCGGCAGACGCGACGGCAACGCCGACGAGGATTGGTATCGGGCCGAAGCTGTTCTCCGCCAGAGTGCCCGATAACTATACGTCACTTCCAAATCGAGCGCAGTTTCGATATTTTCAGATGAATGCTTCCGATCTCGTCCGATGAGTCGAGCGACAGGCCCGTGCTGGAAGGCGTCGGGAAGGTCAAGTTGGTCATGGCGATTCTACCGCCCTGGGCAAACACTTCTATCGACGAGCGATCCACGAAAATATGCAAGCGCAACCGACCGTTGCCGATCTTTAGAGGGGCTGTTGTCCTCGACGGAAAAGCCTTGCTGAAATGAGCATTTGCGCAATGGGAGCGATCGACGAATAGCTCCTGCTTGAGCGCATCGTATCCCACCAGCGTCTCATCGTTCTTCCCCTGCAATAGCCTCCAAACGATTTGCTTCGCCGCGCCGAGGCGGATGGTTGCGTCCAGTTCAAAGCTCTGGCTACGGTGCGGCCAAGCAGCCACCTTTCGGTTCAGGTCCGCCTCGTTCGCGCCTTCGTACTCGAAAGCATCGCCTCGCAACGACCGAAGCTGCTCGACCGGCTTTTGCACCAGCGCCAGCGATCCATTCACTTCAGCCAAGCTGAGCGCCTTCGGCAGGGTCATCGCGCCGCGCCAGGGTAAAGTCGGCGCTACGCCGGCATAGTCCCAGTTATCCATCCAGCCGATCATTCGCGGCGTTTGGCCTTTCGGCTCGTTGTTGAATGTCAGCTCGCAGTACGAATCGCGGCCGTAATCCAGCCAGTGAATATCTCCCGAAGGATTGTCGTTACGGAAATGGGTCCCATCGAAGCGGCCGATGAAATACTGCTCGCCGGAGCCGCCGGGGACGCGGGCGGGATTCAAGCCGACTTTCAGAATCCAGCGTGTTTCGCCGGTATGCCCCGGCACGGGAAGAGAATACAGATCCGGACACTCCCAAACCCCTCGCGTCGCGCCTTGCGGCCCGAAATCGCTCTCATGATGCCAATGTTTGAGATTCGGAGAGCTGAAGATACTCACTTTCCTCTCATTTGCCAGGACGATCACCATGATCCACCGCTTGGCGGGCGCGTACCAAAACACTTTGGGGTCACGCGAATCGCCGCGGCCGAGATCGAGTACCGGATTGTCGGCATATTTCGTCCAGGTGCGGCCATCCTGGCTGACTGCCAGGTTTTGCGTCTGGCGCTCGGGCGTCCCGGCGGTTTTCGGAGTTTCACCAGTGTAGATGGAAACGATGCAGCCCTGCTTGGATTTGCACAACCCGCTCGTGTTCTTCCGATCGAAGACGGAACTGCCGGTAAAGATCGCCACCTTCTTGCCCTCGGGAATTGCGACCGGAAGCTGGCTCCAATGGACCAGATCGGTGCTGACGGCATGGCCCCAGCTCATATGTCCCCACCGATTCGCGAACGGGTTGTGCTGGAAGAACAGATGATATTTCCCGAAGGCATAAACCAGCCCGCAAGGGTCGTTTGTCCAGTTCGTCCGGGGAGAGAAATGAAACTGCGGCCGATAGCGTTCGTTGTGAGCGCAGAACGCACTCGCACCGAACAACAGCAACAGCACCCCGACCGTGAGGGAGGGGCGCTTCTTCGCCATCACGCCGGCTGCCCTGTCTCGATCCGCCATTCGCCTGAGTAGATATTAAAGCGGTTTGCACGCACAAAACCAATCAGCGTCATGCCGCAATCGCGTGCGGCTTCAATTGCCAGGCTGGAGGGCCCGCCAACGGTAGCCAGAACCGAGCCGCCGGCCATGGCGGTCTTTTGCACTAATTCAAAGCTGGCTCGGCTGCTGAGAAAGACGATTTCGCCGCCGAGCGGAATGCGTCCGCCGAGCAAACAGGCGCCCAAAAGTTTGTCGAGCGCATTGTGGCGTCCGATGTCTTCAAAGGACGCTTCGATTCCGCCTTCCGCATTCACCAGAGCCGCACCGTGCAACCCTCCTGTTTGCAGAAATCCGGTTTGCCGCTCGCATAGAAATGCGGGCAGCGACTCGATTAATCCAGCCGGAAAATGAGCACCGTCCGGCACACGAACCGGGTACTCCTGCGCGATCGCCTCGCGGGTGCGTTTGCCACAGATCCCGCAACTGGCGCCGAGGACGGTATTCCGCTTCAGCTTCCAGCCGTTGACGTCCACGTCATTAGTAAGTTCCACAACGACTTCATTCGAAGGCTCGATGCCGAGCGAATGAATCTCCAGAATTTCGGCACGATCCCGCACGATGCCTTCCGACAAAAGAAAGCCGGCCGCCAGTTCGAGATCCTGTCCCGGCGTGCGCATGGTGACGGCGACGCTCTCGCTCATGCGCGCTTCTTTGAACCAATAATTCAGGCGTATTTCGAGCGGTTCCTCGGCGGCAACCACGTCCATGGCACGTTCCAAGCTGCCGTGATCGAAGCGCTGAATGCTGAAGCGGCGAACCGTCGAATCGTTATTCGCGCCGGTCATGTCCAGGAATGCGCCCATAATTTTCCGCCAGACTCCGAAGCTGCCCTTGCAACGCCGGCGTGAATGCGCCCGGAAGCATGCGCCAGCGCCAATTGCCATTACCGTTGCCGGGCAGGTTCATGCGCGCCTCTCCGTCGAGACCGAGGATGTCCTGCATGGGGGCAATCGCCGCATCGGCCACCGACGCGAAAAGCAAGCGCAGAAACGCCCAATTGACCGGCTCGCTCATGGGACCTAGGTACCGCCGCGCAGCGGCTCTTTCAGACTCCACCTGCTCCCGTGTGCGCATACTCGCGCCTTCGCCGTTCCACCACCCCAATAGCGTGTCATTGTCGTGCGTGCCGGTATAGGCAAACACATGACGGTCGAAGCGATGCGGCCGGAACGTAGGCGCCTGAGGATCGTCGCCGAATGCAAATTGCAGAACGGCCATACCGGGGAAGCCGAATTCGCGCCGCAGCGCCTCGACCTCCGGCGTGATCACGCCCAGGTTCTCCGCCACGATGTTCAGATCGCCCAACACTTTCTTCACTTCGCGAAACAGCTTTCTGCCGGGCCCCTTGATCCATTTCCCATTCACGGCCGTAGTCTCGCCGGCGCGCACCGACCAATATGCTTCGAAGCCGCGGAAGTGATCGAGCCGCACGATATCGAACAGCCGGAACGTGCCGCGGAAGCGCTCGATCCACCAGTGAAAGCCGGAGCGCCGCATCACCGGCCAGCGATAAATGGGATTGCCCCAAAGCTGTCCGGTTTCGCTGAAATAATCGGGCGGAACACCGGAAACCGATGTCGGCCTGCCGCGTCTGTCGAGATAAAACCGGTCCGGATGAGACCAAACGTCGGAGCTGTCGTGCGAAACATAGATCGGCAGATCGCCCATCAGCAGCAAACCGCGCACGCGGCAGAAGGCGCGCAGCGCATCCCATTGTCTGTAGAACTCGTACTGTAAGTACTTGTGGCAATCGATTTCCTCGCGCAGCTTGTCGCGCCAGGTGGCAAGCGTTACCGGGTCGCGGCGTACCAGAGCGCGATCCCACGCGGTCCAGGCACGCTCGGAGAAGATGTGGCGGAGAGCGGCGAATAGCGCGTAATCGTCCAACCAGGCGGCCTGCTCGGTGCAGAATTCATGGAATCGCTGCTGCTCGCGGGAACCGGCGCAGGCGAAGAAGTTGCGCGCAGCCTGGAACAGCAGAGGCGCTTTCCAGGCGCGAACGGCGTCGTAATCGACCCTGCTCCGGGGAAATTGCGGCGCGCGATCGAGCGCGGGCCGCGAGAGCAGGCCGGCTTGGATAAGGCGCTCCAGACCGATCAGCAGCGGCTCGCCGGCAAAGGCCGAAAGCGATTGATAAGGCGAATTGCCAAAACCTACCGGACCGAGCGGCAGCATCTGCCAGATCGCCTGCCCGGAAGCGGCAAGCTGTTCGGCGAACTCGAAAGCTTCTTCGCCGAAGCTGCCGATCCCAAACCGCGATGGCAAAGAGGTTGGATGTAGCAGAATGCCGCTCGCACGAGGAACTCTCACGCGACCAAATTAGCAGAGCGAAAAGAATCGCTGTTTTCGCAGAAATTATCGTTCTTTTAGCGCTAATTCGAAGTCCAGAAAATTTTCGAGTGCCGGATTGCGGCAAGTTCATCGTACTCTGGGTTGACTGCTTCCGGGCTTTTCGCATCCGCCGAGAGGTATCGGCTCACTTCGTAGTTTAAGAAGGTTTCAGCAACGGCAATGAAGGCGTTTTTCGTTTTTTTAACCCTCACCACCTGTGTGTTTGCGGCCCCAACCACCGCTCAATTTCAATCCACGTCCACCAGCATCGGTCCTTTCCCGAGCAATGTGCTCACGAGTCCGGACCCGGCGCAGGCAACGGGATTGCGCGTGAATTTACCGCCGGATGCCTGCGATCCCGCCTCCAGCCCGGCAGTCTGCGGCTACCAATCGATGCTGAACGAGCTCGACGGATTTAGCGTGAATCCGCGCCTGATGGCGTGCTTCTCCGGGCCGGTGAATGCCGGTTCTCTGGCAAACGGGATGTTCGTGGTTCCGCTGACAAACGGTACGCCGGGGAATCGCATCCCGGTTCAGCAAGTCATTTTCGATCCGACGAGCCGCTGTGCCTTCGCCGAACCGGCGCAAGTACTGCACCAGCGGAGTCAGTATTTATTGATCGTCACCAGCGCGGTGCAAGACACGGGAGGGGCCCCGGTGGCGGCCAGTCCGCAATTCACCGCCTGCTTAGGAGCGTCCGATACCTATTGTCAGAATCTCGCGAGCGCTATCGCCGAACTTCCGCCGGGCCCGAGTGACGCCGCGTCCGTGGTTACCGCGTCTCTATTCACCACGATGAGCACCACGAGCTGGCTGGAGCGGGCCCGAAATTATGTGAACGCGACCGAGTTTCCCATCGTCTTGCCGGCGGGCTTGCCGTTTTCGTTCAACATGAATGACATCCAATCGATGCAATGGATCCCCTCGGATACCGGCATCGGGCCCCAGGACATTCCGGTTTCGGCGCTGAGCGGAGTGGGAAGTGTAGAGTTCGGATTTTTTCTATCGCCGGATTTTCTCGGCTCCGGCGGCGCGCCCGCGGGAACCATTCCGGTCACGCCCACTGGCGAACCGATCCCGCTGCCTTCGCGGTTTGCCGTTCCGATATCGTTCCATGTGTTTCTGCCGGCGGCTCCCCCGCCGCCGGGGGGCTATCCGGTAGTGATCTACGGTCATGGTTTGGGAGATAGCCAGTTCGGCGCACCCACCTATATCGCGTCGACAATGGCGCAACATGGTTTCGCAACCCTGGCGTTCGAGGTGACCGGGCATGGGTACGGTCCTGGAGGCAAGGTCGAGATCACTGAAAAGAACGGCCGCGTGGACACGGTGGCAACACCGGGGAGGGGCGTCATGCTTCCGGGCAACACGCAGATCGGACTCACCGACGGCTGCATCATTCCCGGACCGGTCGGAATTCGCGACTGCGTGCGCCAGACCGCCGTGGATCTGATCGCCCTGTTCGACACGATCAAGAAAACACATGGTTTGCTGATTCACCTGAATCCGCAGCGCGTTTACTACGTGGGCCAGTCGCTCGGATCGATTTACGGCACGCTGTTCGCCGCGATGGAGCCTGGCATCCAGACGGCGGTTCTCAACGGCGACGGAGGTAGTGAAGTGGATGTCGCGCGCTTGAGCATGTCCAGCCGGCCGCTGGCGATCGCGTATCTGCAGGCTACCAATCCCGCGTTGTTCAACGTGAAGACGATGCACGCGCCACTGCAAGCCTATTTCTACCCGCCGCTCTTCCCGGGTGTTTTCAATGATAATTATGTATTTCCCGGAAGCGCTCCGGTGACCAACACGGTGCCCGGAGCCATGGCGGTGCAGGCGGCGTTTGCGGCGGCGGACTGGCTGGACATGCTGGGCGACGCGCTGAGCTATTCGCCGCTTCTGCCTCAACATGTGCTGTTCCAGTTTGGCTACGGGGATCTGGAAGTGCCGAATTCGACCGAATCGGCGGTGGTCCGCGCTGCCGATGGTCAGGCTCACACTTCGTTTTTCAATTTCGCAAAGGCCGCGGGCATCAATCCGGCATTGCTGGGCGTCACGATGGACGTGGGTGGCACGGCGTTTCCGATTCTGCCGCACCGGATCCTGAGCAATCCCACTGTTTGCACGGCGCCCGGCGAGACTCCCCTTGCGCTCGCCGAGCAGCGGCAAGCCGCGGCGTATTTCGCATCCGATGGGCAGTCGATCATCGATCCGGACCAGTTTTTGAGTGGCACGCCATACGCAAACCAGGACCTGTTCACCGACCCTGGGGTATTGCCGGAGGGGCAGAATTTTTTGCAGGTGCAGCCTAAGCCTGATGGCGGAACTTAAACGGCAACCGGTTCGAGGCGGGAAATTTCCAGGCTGACCGGCAGGCTGAAGAAGAAGGAGGAGCCGACGCCTTCGGTTGAGGTGGCCCACATGCGGCCGCCGTGGCGTTCCACGATCTTTTTAGCGATGGACAAACCCATGCCGGTGCCTTCGACTTTGCGCGAGTGCAGGCGCTGGAACATGGCGAAGATGCGCTCGGCATACTGAGGTTGAAAACCCTGGCCGTTGTCGGAGACTGAGAACACCCAGTCGCTTTCCTCGCGCAGCGCCTTCACCGAGATGACGGGAGGCTCTTCGCGGCGGTACTTGATAGCGTTCGAAATCAGGTTTTGCAGCACCTGCAAGAGCTGCACGTGATCCACTACCAGAGCGGGCAGCGGGCCATGCTCGATGCGGCAGCCGCTCTCCCGAATGGAGGCCTGAAGCGCAATTTCGGCTTCCTCCAGCATGGTCTCAAACGATACCGGAACGCTGGCATGACCGGACTTGCGCAGGCGCACCAGGGCGAGCAGACCGTTGATGAGGTCTCCCATGCGGCGCGCGGAGGTGACGATATAGCCGATGAACTCGTCGGCATCTTCGTCAAGACGGCCTTTATAACGCTGTTCGAGAAGCTGGGTAAAGCTGGTGATCGTGCGGAGCGGCTCCTGCAGGTCGTGGCTGGCGACATATGCGAACTGCTGCAGTTCCGTGTTCGATTCCTGGAGTTCCCGTGTGCGCTCGACGATGCGCGTTTCGAGGTCGGCGTTCAAAACCGCCAGCTCGGCATGTGCGGCGTCGCGTGCATGGAGATAGGAGATGAGCGTGCGGTAGAGCCAGGCAAGGACGCCCATGGTGATCAGCGTGCCGGCTAAAAAGAAGGCGAAGGAGGCCTCGCTAGTCCTATGATCGCGCTCCAGATAAGTTCGTTCCTGGCGATCCAGCAGAGTGAGCAGATCGATGGCTTGTTTGTGGATTTGGTCCATCATCGCTTGCGCAGTGCGTGAACGCACGACTGCGAGGACTCCTTCCGGGCCGCCGCGTTGCATCATCTCGGCCGCTTTGTTCGCCTGGCGAAAACGCCCGCGCACCAGCGCCGCCAGATGCTGCACCATGGGCTCGATAGTGCGGTCGCCTGCGGCATTGCGTTTGCAGGCATCGATGTCCACTTCGAGCATGGCGTTGGCTTGCTGCAGCGGAACCAAATCGCGCGGATCGCCGGTGAGTAAAAAGCCGCGCTCGGCCGATTCCGCGCTTTGCACCAGAGACCAGAGGCTCGAAACGCTGGCATTGAGCGTGTGCGCCTGAAGCAAACGCGTGTCGGTTTGCTCGGACATCACGTCCACGAAGAAAAGTAAAAAGCAAAATGCCAGCGGCACGCAGAAAAGAAAAGCAAGGCGGCGGCGCGTCCGCTTTTCAACTGGCAGGGTCATGTAGAATTCAACTGCTTCACAGGGCTAAAATTCGGTATGGCATTTTCGAATCGTGCTGTTGGCTTTTTCTGGCGCCGCATGCGCCTGATAGCGGTGATTTGTCTTGCCGCGGGCGCTCTCGCGGCGGCCCCTCCCGATACGTTTACCACCAGCGCCGGCCCGGTCACCATTACTCCGATTTACCACGCGAGCCTCACGCTGGCGGCCAACGGAAAGCTGATTTATGTCGATCCCTCTCCTGCGGAGCGCTTCGCCCATCGTGCCAAGGCCGACCTGATTTTGATTACGCATACTCACGCCGACCATTTCGACAAGGGCGCCATCTCCGAACTGCACAAGAAAGATACTTCTATCATCGCGCCTGCCGCTGTCGCGAAACAGCTTCGCGGCGTTCACGTTCTGAAAAACGGCCAGCAAACCACATGGGACGGATGGAAAATTCAAGCGGTTCCCATGTACAACGTGAAGCGCGGCCCCGGACCCGAAGTGCTCTATCATCCGAAAGCATGGGGGAACGGCTATGTGCTCACTTACGGAGGTAAGCGATTTTACATAGCCGGAGATACAGAGAATACTCCCGAAATGCGTAGCTTGAAAGATATAGACGTGGCGTTCGTCCCGATGAATCTGCCGTTTACCATGACGCCGGATGAAGCGGCGGCGGCAGTGAGGGCTTTCCACCCCAAGGTGGTCTATCCATATCACTACCGGAATGGAGACGGCACGCTGGCGAATATCAAGAAATTCAAGGCCGATCTTGCCGGAACGGGAATCGATGTCAGGCTGCGGAACTGGTATCCGCCACTGAACTGAGCCCCGAGCGTGAGCGAGGGCTGCGTCAATCTGGTCGCTTACGCTCCCGGCTCAGATTCAGTATTCTTTACCGGAAGTGAGCGCGCGTTCGCGCATGTGACCAAAGCAAAGAGCGATGCCGGCGGCTTCGGGGCCGTTGTGCCAAAGATCGAGGAAGAGCTTGGCATCGGTCGGCAGGTTCTTTGCTCGCATGGGGATCAGCGCGAGCGCAAAGAGGAGCAGATTGAGTTCGCTCATAGCGCCCCAGAACGGATGTGGGCCGCTTCGGGCCGCAGCGAAGACCGAGATGCTGGCGGCGAGAAGAGTTGCGGCAGGTCCCGCGGCGGCGACGATCATAGTTGCGCCGCGCCAGAATTCGGAACGAACCGGCACTGCCGCCACCGAGCCACGAAAAAGGCTGCGCGGGGTCAACCGAAAGCGCCAGTGGCCGCCGAGTTTTTCCAGGCGAAAGGGACCGAGCGACGCGCCCAGTACTTCGAAGCGGAGCAGCAATGCGGCGGCCAGGTGTCCGCATTCGTGCAGCGCGACCGAGACGGCGCAGGCGGCCACAAGAATAGCGAGAGAGGCGACATTGTCCAGCTTCCACTGGTCGAATGCCGCCCGAACGGCAGCCGGAGCCGCGGCGCGCATGCCTATCCCGATCGCCACGGCGGCGGTCAGGAGCATCCACCAACCCCCTCCGCACCTGCGGACGTTTTTGCTCCGCGAGGCATTTGGTAGAAATGCGATTCCGCCTGCCATGGCTGCACATTAGCGTGCTGACGAACGCCTCCGCCAGTCCGTACCGTAACAGGCGGCGCATACCCCGTACGCTGTATTCCGCGCAGTTTTTCGGGCTGGTAAACTGAAGCCGAATTCCCACGCAATGGCCATTCAGACGCTATTTGGCTCGGTACCGACGGAACCCGATCTGCTGGATCGGCTGAAGGCTGGCATTCAAAAGACGCGCGCGGGTCTGGTGGACCGCGTCGAAGACGTCCTCTCCGGCCGCAAGGAAATCGACGCCGATCTGCTGGATGAACTGGAATACACGCTCATCACCGCGGATCTCGGCGTGCGCACGGTGGACGATATTCTGGCGCGCATCCAGGAGCGGATCGACCGCAAGATGACGGGCGATCTGGCCGGCATCCGCAATCTGATTCGCGAGCATCTGCTCGAAGTTCTGCGGGCTTCGGAAACGCCGGTCCACATGGTGCGCGTGCCTCCCGCCGTCGTGATGCTGGTGGGTGTGAACGGGGCGGGGAAGACGACTACCATCGGCAAGCTGGCCCATCGCTTTCTAGGCGAAGGGCGGAAGGTGCTGCTGTGCGCCGCGGATACCTTTCGCGCGGCTGCTATCGAGCAGCTCGAAATCTGGGCGCAGCGTGCGGGCGTCGATATGATCCGGCAAAAGACCGGCGCCGATCCCAGCGCGGTGCTGTTCGATTCCTTGCAGGCCGCTAAAGCGCGCCAGGTGGATTATGTGGTCGTCGATACCGCCGGGCGGCTGCACACGAAAGAAAATCTGATGGCGGAGTTGGAAAAGATGCGCCGGACCGCAAACCGGGTCATTCCAGGCTCACCGCACGAGGTTTGGCTGGTAATGGACGCTACGACCGGGCAAAACGGTCTGGAGCAGGCGCGGAAATTTACCGGATCGGCCGGCGTAACGGGAATTATTCTGACCAAGCTCGACGGGACGGCCAAAGGAGGGGTGGTGGTGGCGATCGCGCGCGAATTGAATCTGCCTATCCGGTTTATTGGCGTGGGAGAGAAGATCGACGACCTGCTGCCGTTCGAGCCGGAGCAGTTTGTCGAATCGTTGTTCGATTAGCTAACGGCTAATAGCTAACAGCTAACAGTTTGTGTCTAACAGCTACAGCTTGTGGAACCAGACTACATGACCGAAGCCCTCGCGCTCGCAGAGCGCGGCCGCGGAGCGACCAGTCCCAATCCCGCGGTGGGCGCGGTGGTTGTCAGCGATGGCCGCATCGTGGGGCGCGGTTTTCATACTTGGGCCGGAGTCGATCACGCCGAAACCGTTGCTTTGCGGGAAGCTGGCGAGGCGGCGCGCGGTTCGACGCTTTACGTGACGCTTGAGCCGTGCTCGCATTACGGGCGCACGCGCCCGTGCGTCGAAGCGATTGCGCGAGCGGGAGTGGCGCGCGTGGTCGCCGCGATGCAGGATCCGAATCCGCAAGTGAGCGGCGAAGGCTTTCGCAGGCTGCGCGAAGCCGGAATCGAGGTCGCCTCCGGCGAAGCTCATCGGGCGGCCGCCGAGCGGCTCAACGAGGCCTTCGTCCATTTCATGAAAACTGAGCGGCCGCTGGTGACGGTTAAATCGGCTCTGACGCTGGACGGAAAAATCGCCGCGCCGCGCGATAACCAAGGCTGGATCACGAGCGAGGTCGCGCGCGCCGACGTGCAGCAGGTGCGCCATCTCGCCGATGCCATTCTCACTGGCATCGGAACCGTCATGAATGACGACTGCCTGCTCACCGATCGCACCGGCCTGGAGCGCAGCCGTCCGCTGCTGCGCATCGTGCTCGATTCGCAGCTCCGGATTCCGCTGACGTCGAAAATGGTTCGCAGCGCGCGAGGCGATGTCCTGGTGGCCACGACTTCGGCGGCTTCCGAGATGCGTAGGAAAGCGCTGGAAGCGGCGGGCATTCGGGTGTTGATCGCCGACGGAACCGCCGGACGCACGGATCCGAAACAAGTGGTTGCCTGGCTCGCCCGCGAGCGCTATCTTTCGCTGATGGTGGAAGCGGGAGCGCGCGTCAATTGGACCATGCTCGACTCTCAGATCGCGGATAAGATTCTTTTTTATTACGCGCCGAAAATTCTGGGCGGGCTCAAGAGCCTTCCGGTTGCCGGAGGCGCCGGCCGGCAGCGGCGCATGGATGCGATCTTGCTCGACCAACTCACTCTACGCAAGGTCTCCGAAAATGAGTTCGCCGTAGAAGCCTACGTCCAGACAGAACCCCGAGCGTAAGCGAGGAGATGCCTCTATGCTGAACTAAAACTATGGGCAGTTTTCTGGACGCGGCGATCGAGATCGCCCGGGAAGCCGGCGGGATTCTGATGGATCGGCGCGGCGTTGGTTTCGAGTTGAAAGGCGCATTCGATCTGGTCACCGCCGCCGACCGCGCGAGCGAGCGCTTCATCGTCGAGCAATTACAAAAGCGCTTTCCCGATCATGGCATCGTGGCGGAAGAGGGCGGCCGCGCCGAAATGCATTCGGAATTCCGCTGGTATGTCGATCCGCTGGACGGCACAACCAATTTCGCGCACGGGTTTCCCATGTGGAACGTGACCGTGGCGCTGGCGCGTAAGGAGCAAGTCGTCGCCGGCGTGATTTACGATCCGCTCCGCCGGGAAATGTTTGCGGCCGAGCGTGGGGCGGGCGCGCGGCTGAACGAGACCCCCATTCGTACCAGCAAGGCAAGCAGACTTGAGGACGCCTTGCTCGCCACCGGCTTCCCAAGCCGCAAGCGGCACGAAAACGTAAACATCCATTTTTATTACCAGGGAGCTATGATCACGCACGGCATCCGCCGCGGTGGTTCGGCGGCTCTCGACCTGGCGTACACCGCGTGCGGGCGGCTGGACGGCTTTTGGGAGTTTGGGCTGAATCCGTGGGACATGGCGGCGGGAACGCTGATGGTGGAAGAAGCCGGCGGGCGCGTTTCAGGAATGCGCGGAGAGCCGCTCGATCTGCACGGGAAATATTTGTTGGCGGACAACGGATTGCTGCACGAAGAAACGCTGCAATTCTTCGATGAAATTTTCGAAGGCCGTTATCGATACGAGATGCCGTCGCTGCCGGCAGAAGCCTGGGAAGCGGAGCGGGAGCTGCAGCATGGCTGATCTGACGCCGGTACCGCTGACGCTCGAAGGCGCGACGGTGCTGCACCAAATGTTCCGTGTCCGGCGCGGAGATTTGCGAGCCGCACCGGTTTCTACACGCAGAAGAATGATCGATGAGGCGGCGCGTGTGCTTGGCGAAATGGAGCAGCGCGCGGCCGAGGGTCGTCCGGCGCAGACCGCCGTGTATTCGCAGATCGGTCATAAAGGCGATCTGCTGCTGCTGCATTTTCGCGAATCGATGGAAGCGGCGCATCGCGCCGAGCTTGCCGTGGCGCAATTGGAACTGAGCGATTATTTGGAAGCGACGCACTCCTATCTGTCGATGGTGGAACTAGGGTTGTACGAATCGTCGGCCAAAGCCTATGGCCAGCTTGCCGAAAAAGGACACGAGCCGCATTCGGCCGAGTGGCAGGCGGGGATCGACGAAGTGACGCGCCGCCAAGCGGCTGCAATGACGCCTCGGCTATGGCCGGAGATTCCGCAAACCCGATATCTCTGCTTCTATCCCATGGACCGGAAGCGTGGCGAAGTGAAAAACTGGTATCTCGAATCGATGGCCGAAAGACAGCGACTGATGCAAGAGCACAGCGCGATCGGCAGGCGCTATGCGGGCTGTGTGAGGCAAATCATTACCGGGTCCATCGGCTTCGACGATTGGGAATGGGGCGTCGATCTGTTTGCCGACGATCCGCTAGTATTTAAGAAGCTGATCTACGAGATGCGCTTCGACGAAGCCAGCGCGATCTACGCGCTCTTCGGCACGTTCTACGTTGGGCTGCGGGTGGCCGCGGCGCAAATCGGCAATCTTCTCCTCTCGGGAGAACTACAAACGGAACCCCGAGCGTAAGCGAGGGGAGGCGAGATGGTACGCTTAGATTCGAAAATGCGTACTGTCGACCTGATCCACCGCAAGCGAGATGGCGAAGAACTTTCGCCCGAGGAGATTCGCTACGTTGTCGACGGCTATACTCGCGGCGAAATTCCGGATTACCAAGCCTCCGCCTTTTTGATGGCGGTGTTTTTTTCCGGGATGTCGGACCGCGAAGTCAGCTCGATTACAGAAACCATGATGAACTCGGGGGCCCCTGTGGACCTGTCCGGGGTTCCCGGAGTCAAAGTAGATAAACATTCCACCGGAGGCGTGGGGGACAAAACCAGCCTGATTGCGGCGCCCATCGCCGCCTCGGCCGGAGTCGTGGTGCCGATGGTGGCGGGGCGGGCGCTGGGCCACACGGGCGGAACGCTGGATAAGCTGGAATCGATCCCCGGGCTTCGCACCGACCTGACCATCGACGAATTCCGCGCTCAGCTTGTGCAGCACAATCTCGCGTTCATCGGTCAGACGCCCGAGATTGCGCCCGCCGACGGCAAACTCTACACTCTGCGCGATGCCACGGCGACGGTGGAATCGATTCCGCTAATCGCGTCGTCTATCATGTCGAAGAAACTTTCGATCGGCGCCGATGCGCTCGTGCTGGATGTGAAGGTCGGCTCCGGCGCTTTCATGAAGAAGCAGGTGGAAGCCCGCCGGCTGGCGCAGTTGATGGTGGGCATCGGGCGCAGGATGGACAAGCGCGTCCAAGCGCTGATTACCGACATGAACCAGCCGCTTGGGTATGCGGTGGGAAATGCGCTGGAGGTGATGGAGGTTTCGCAGACACTGCAAAATGCGGGGCCGGCCGATTTGACGCGCATTTGCCTGGAACTGGCGGCGCGGCTGATTTACCTGGGCAAGGCCGCCAAAACGTTGGAAGAGGCACGCGAAACGGCACAGGCCAAATTGCTCGACGGCTCGGGATACCGCAAGCTGAAGGACGTGATCGAGGCGCAGGGCGGGAATCCGCAGGTTTTGGATCGCTTCGAGCTGCTGCCGAACGCGACCGGCGCGCAGGAGATTACTACCAGCCGCGGTGGTTACATCAGCGCCATCGATGCCGAACTGATCGGCCAGGCATCGGCGATGATCGGCGCCGGCCGCAACACGAAGGAAGATTTGATCGACCCCGCGGTGGGTGTCATTCTGGAGGTAAAAGTGGGCCAGAAAATCGACGGGGGTAGCATTCTCTGCCGCATTTACTACACCGCGGACGAGCATCTCGAAGAAGCCGCCGGCTTGGTAGAGGATGCCTTCAAAATTTCACAGCAGCCGGTGGAAGAGCGCGACTTGATCCTCGAAGTCGTCGGCTGAAACGGAGCCGGAAGCGTAAGCGACCAGATCGGAGCAGACCTCGCTCACGCTCGGGGCTCAGTTTGGTATTCCAGTATTTCCTACTCCTGGCGCAATGCTCGCGCCGGGTCGATGCGGCTGGCGCGGTAGGCCGGGATGCCGGCGGCGGCGAGTCCGACTGCGGCCAGGATGAGCGCCGCGGCCACAAAACTCAGCGGATCGTTTGCGCCAACACCGTAAAGCATGCCGCGCATTAAGCGCGTCAGCGCGAGCGCACCGGCGATGCCAACGGCCGTTCCGGCGCCGATTAAAATAGCTCCGGTGCGCAACACATCGAGCAACATTTCCGAGGGTGTGGCTCCGAGCGCCATGCGGATGCCGATCTCGCGCCTGCGCCGCTCCACGGTGTACGCGATCACGGCGTAAATGCCCACCGCCGCCAGCACCAAGGAGAGCAGCGCAAACAATCCAAGCAGCCATGCCGAGAACCGAGAATCGCCTCGGGTGGCCTCGCGCGCTTCGGCCATGGTCTCTACTTGATACACCGGCTGATCAGGAGCGAGCGCGGAAATGGTGCGGCGCAGCACCGGAACGAGTAGGGCTTCCTTCCGCGACGAGGTGATCGCAATCGAGATATTCTGCACGGGCGATTGCGCAAACGGAACATACACTTCTCCGGCGCGCGATTTGAGCTTGACGGCCATGTTGCGGTCGATGTTGCCGACAATACCGACGATGCGGCGCGGCGGAGCGTGCAGGCGCAAACGCACGGTCCTGCCGAGGGGATCGGTGTCGGGCCAGTACTTGCGCGCCGTCTTTTGGTCCAGAATCACGACCAGCGGCTTGGCCGAGTTGTCGCCCGCGGTGAAAAAGCGTCCGCGAATCAGTGGAATGTGCATGGCGCGGAAGTAATCCGGCGTCGCCGAGCCGATGACCACGATCGGGGCGTCGGCTTGCTTCGGCTGCGGGCGGTCGGTGAAGTGCAGCGTGCCGCCTTCGAGATCGTCGCTGGTGGGCAGCGAATCGATGGCACCGGCCGCTTGCACGCCGGGCAGATTGCTAATCCGGCGCAGCAATTCCTTGCAAAAGAAAACTTGCTTCTCCGGCGCGGCATATTGTTTGCCGGCGAGCGAAATGCGCATGGTCAGCGTAGCCGTCTCGTAGCCAGGATTGGCGGCGCGCAGTTGGACGATGGTGCGCAGCATCAGCCCGGCGCCGGCGAGCAGGACGACGGTGAAGGCGACTTCCGCGATCACGAAGAAATTGCCGAAGCGAAGCTCGCGGCCGGAGATTTGGGAACGCTCGCGGAGAGGCGAATCGCCGCTGCGGCGCGAGGCCATCCAGGCCGGCAGACCTCCGAACAGCACCCCGGTGCAGACGGCGAGCAGCGCGGTGAAGAGCAAGACCGTTGGATTGAGGCCGATCAGATCGGCGTTGGGCAGCGACTCGGGCCGGAAGCGAGCCAGAAGCTGAATAGCAAACCAGGCCGGGACGATACCCACAGCCGCTCCGGCGAGCGCCAGGAGAACGCTCTCGGTAATCAATTGGCGCAGAATTCTCGCTTTGGAGGCGCCGAGGGCCGCGCGCACGGCGATTTCTTTGGTGCGGGCGGCGCCGCGCACGAGCAGCAGGCTGGCGATATTGGCGCAGGCGATTAAGAGCACGAATCCGACCGCGCCGAACAAAACCAGCACTAGCGTATGAACGTTTTGCACATAGGCCTGCTCCATCGGCTGGAGATGCGCGCGATAGCCGCCGTCGGAGTTGGGGTATTCGCGCGCGAGCCGCTGGCTGACAGCGCTCATTCCGCTTTGCGCGGCGTCCAGGCTCAAATGAGGAGCGAGCCGGCCCACGGTGCCGATATAACGCAGCGCGCGATTGGTGCCGAGCGGCGGCTCGAACAGTAGCGGCACGTAGAGTTTCTCGTTGGCCGCTTTCGCGATGTGCGGCGGCAGCACGCCGATGATGGTGTACGCGGCGCTATTGATAATGGCGGTTTTCCCTGCGATTTCCCGATCGCCGCCGAATCGTGTGCGCCAAAGGCCGTAGCCGAGGACCGCGACATGATCATGGCCCGGCTGCATGTCCGCGGCACGAAAGAGGCGGCCAAGGTAGGGCTTCTCGCGCAGAATTTCGAACCACGACTCGGTAACCGCGGCGCCTTGGACGCGGCGCGGCGTGCCGTCCATCAGAAGGTTATATCCGTCGGTCGTGAAGCCTGCCAGGTTTTCGAAAATGCCGCTCGCGCGCCAGTCCTGAAAATCCGGTCCCGAAGCCGGGAATCCACCCGAACTGCGTCCGTCTTTGTCGGTCCAGACCATAACCACGCGATTGGGATGCGGTACCGCAATGGGCGTCAGCAGCGCGGCGTTCACGATGCTGAAGATGGCTGTGTTGGCCCCGATCCCGAGCGCCAGAGTGACGACACAAGCCAGGGTGAAGCCTGGCTGATGGTGCAGCATCCGCACTGCGTAGCAGATGTCCTGCCGAAACGAGTCGAACATAGATCGCAACCCCAAGTTTCCCGGATTGTACTACAAACGGTTCAGAGCGTTTGGAGCGCCGCAAACAGCAGTGCGCCGACGACAATCAGCACCAGCACTACCAGCACCACGCAGGGAATCGCGCTTTGGCGCGGCATGGGCGATACTTTGCCCTTGGACTTTTTCTTTTTGATTCGTGGCGCCGCCATTCGCTCCGTGGTGCCTATTTCTTGAACAGGCTGTCGAAGGCCGCGCGGGCATCGCTTGCGTTGCGCGGTGCTGGGATTGAGCCGTTTTCGGCAAGTTTTTGCATACCGCCGGCAGGCGCTTCGCGCGCTACCGTCACGCGCGGCGCGAACAGTTCGCAGTCGTTCGCCTGGTCCTTTACCGCGATGCGCACGGGAATCGGTTTCGTGCACTGAAAGCGCGTCGAAGAATCGAAATGCACGCACTGCTTGCAGCAGTGAAGCGCGGCGCCGCATTTGGGGCAGTTACCTTTGAAATCGGTACCGGGCAGCAGCGTTACTGAGCAACTGAAGCAGCGTGAGGCCGCTACGTTCTCCACCAGGCGCGGCAGCTTCGGACCGGTTACATCGATGGGAAGTCTGGGGCCCTGAGGGCGCTGCCGCTCCGAACGGTATGAATCCCGCTCGGAATCCTGATAACCATGCTGACTATATTTGCGATCTCCGTCCATGCTGGTTGATCGGCTCCTTGGAACTCCAACGGTACACGGATACACCAAACTAGTTGAACACCCATTTCCGTCAGGTAATACATACAGATGCAGTGCCGGAACCGTGAAACGTACGTGTTGCCTGCTACGAGTCAGGTTGAGGTGGCGAGTTCCGATGCTATCGGAAGGATGGGTTAGCAGACCTCGCCTGCACCTAGCTCCTATGTACCACAGAAGCGGGTCCGAGCGCTAGGGGGTAAGGGCAAATAATTTCAGCAACGTACCACCCCACGGGGCTTCAAAGTGCGGTCCCCTCGCTCTCGCGCCGACTGGGAAGGAGCGGGCGCGACACGCTTCTAATCCGAAACCCACTTCAGTGGCGAATTGCATGGTCGTGTCAACGGATTATCGAAATGATTCGGGCTGATCCGCACCGAGTATCCCAGCCGGCCGGTTCGCTGAACAATAAATTCGTTGGCGAAGGTCACGGCGGTTCCATGCTCTTCGACCGGTGCGAGCGTGAGCGCATGGGTTTCCTGTAAATCCCCATCGGCGCCGATCTGCCCGATGACCGCCTCGATGCGAACTTCGCAGGGATTGAGACCGGCGAGATCAATGGTGGCGCGCACGCTGACGGAAGATCCGCTGAGGACGCGATCGCCGGGGCCTTGCGGCGCATCGAGGAAACGGATGCGATCCCAGGCCTGCGCAATGCGCGCATCCCACTGCGACTTCTGCCGCGCGGCTTCGAAATCGCTCTTGGCGAGCGCCTGGGACAGTTCGTGAGCCGGCTGATACAGCTGCGACATATATTCGGCCAGCATGCGGCGGCAGCCGAACCAGGGAGTGATGTTGGCCACCGATATTTTCATGCGCCGCACCCACTCCAAGGGAAAATCCGGCTCGCTCTGCGCATAGTAAAGCGGAACGATCTCATTTTCCAGCCGGGAATAGATGGAGCTGGCGTGGATGTCGTCCTGGTCTTCCGAATACGGTGAGCGGTCGCCGATAGCCCAGCCGCCGGAGACCTCGTAGGCTTCGTCGAACCAGCCATCGAGCACGCTGAGGTTGAGCACGCCATTCATGGCCGCCTTCATGCCGCTGGTGCCGCAAGCTTCTTCGCCGCGGCGCGGATTGTTCAGCCACAGATCGACGCCCTGAACCAGTTCCCGCGCCAGCTCGATACCGTAATCTTCGACGAAGATAAGCCGCTTGCAAATCTCCGGATCGCGCGACAGCGTGACGATCTCACGAATCAGCGTTTTCCCCGGATGATCTTTCGGATGCGCTTTCCCGGCGATAACCACCTGAACCGGCATGGTGGGATGGTTGAGAATACGCTTCAAACGCGCGACGTCGCGGAACAACAGCGTGGCTCGTTTGTAAGTCGCAAAGCGCCGCGCAAAGCCGATGGTGAGGATCTCCGGATCCAGCACTTCCTGCAATCGCCGCACTTCGGCGGCCGAGGCTTTCCGCCGCAGGGCCGAATTGATCGAGCGCTCGCGCACAAACGCCACCGTGCCGCGCTTGCGCTTGCGGTGCATTTCCCAGAGTTCCTCGCTTGGAATCTCATGCACCATTTCCCACATGTCGGAATCGCCCAATCGCTCGCGCCAGTCCGGATGGAGATATTGATCGTAAAGGCTGGCGAGGTCGCCGTTAATCCACGTCGGCACGTGAACGCCATTGGTGATGGAAGTGATGGGCACTTCCTCCACCGGAATGCGCGGCCACAGATCCTGGAACATCTCCTGGGAAACAGTGCGGTGCAGCGCGCTCACCGCGTTGCGAAAAGCCGACGCGTTCAGTGCCAGGACGGCCATGGAGAAGCGCTCGCCCGGGTCCTGCATATTGCGGCGGCCGAGCTTGAGCAGATTCTCGAAGGGGAAGCCGGCGTGCTCGCAATAGGAATGGAAATAGTCGTATATCAGACTCGAATCGAAAAGATCGATCCCCGCCGGGACCGAGGTGTGGGTGGTGAACACATTGCTGACGCGGGTCGCCTGCAGCGCCTCGTCGAACGTGAGTCCTTGCTCCTCCATCAACACGCGCACCCGCTCGATGGCGAGAAAGGCCGAGTGCCCTTCGTTCATGTGATAGACGGTCGGCTGGATGCCCAGTTTTTTCAGTGCGCGTAGACCGCCGATGCCCACCACGATCTCCTGCTGGATGCGCATGTGAATATCGCCGCCGTAAAGCCGGTCGGTGATGTCGCGATGCTCCGGGTTGGAGTTTTGCGGAATATTGGTGTCGAGCACGTATAGCTTCACGCGGCCGACATCGATGCGCCAGACTTTGATAAACACCTCGCCGGTCGGCAGCGTCACGCTGACGATCACGTCTTCACCGTTTTCGTCTTCGCAGGGGCGCACCGGAAGCGTGTAGAAATCGTTCACCGGATTGCTTTCCTGCTGCCAGCCGTCCGGGTTTAGATGCTGCTGCAGATAGCCGCGTTGGTAGAGCAGGCCGACGCCGGTCAGAGCAAAGTCGCTATCGCTGGCGGCTTTCAGATGGTCGCCGGAAAGGATGCCGAGGCCGCCCGAATAGATTGGCATGCAATCGAGCAGCCCGTATTCCATCGAAAAATAGGCGATGCGCGGCGTGTCCTCGCCGGGTATGGCGCTTTGCAAATAGCTATCGTGCCGTTCGCAGGAGAGGCGGTAGAGCCGCATAAAGCGCGGATCGGCCGCCGCGCGGTTCAACTTCTCCTGGGGAATCAGGCCCAGCATCTCGACTGGATTGTGATTGCTCGCTTTCCAAAGAGTTGGGTCGAGCCGCCGGAACAGCGAACGAACAGTGTGATCCCAACTCCACAGCAGGTTATAGGAGATCTCGGAGAGGCGCGAAAGCGACGGCGGCAACGCGGGCCGGACAAGGAATTCCTTAAGGGGTTTGATGTGATAAGCCATCAGGCGCTACAACAATAATTGTTTGGGGCTCGAAAATATCGGCACTAATCCGCTGCTATTATCCCATGCGGATGATGGTAAGGGAGGGCTTTCTGGCCTATCTTTCGATTAACGATTTGACCTATTCGGTGGCGGGCCGCTGCGTGCTCGACCGGCTGACGATCGGTGTCGAACGCGGCGAGACCGTAGTTTTGCTCGGCCGCAGCGGCTCGGGCAAGACGACTGCCTTGCGGCTCATCAATCGGATGCTGGAACCAACCTCCGGCGGAATTCTTCTGGATGGCGAAAATACCGCCTCCCTCGATCCGATCGCGCTGCGGCGTCGCATCGGCTATGTGATTCAGGAATTCGGCCTGCTGCCGCACTGGACTGTCGAGCAGAACGTGTCGCTGGTTCCGCGCCTGGAGCGCTGGCCCAAAGAAAAGCAACGGGAGCGCGCGCGCGAATTGCTGGACCAGGTCGGGTTGCCCGCGGCTGAGTTCGGGTCGCGTCTTCCGCGCGAACTCTCCGGCGGACAGCGCCAGCGCGTCGCCGTTGCCCGCGCGCTGGCAGCGTATCCCGCGCTGCTGCTTTTCGACGAACCGTTCGGCGCGCTCGATCCGCTGACCCGCCGTGAAATGCAGCAGCAGTTTCTCTCGCTCCGCGACCGCTACCGGCTCGCGTCGGTGTTTGTCACACACGACGTGTTGGAGGCGCTGGCGCTCGCCACTCGCATCGCCGTGCTCGACCGCGGGCGGGTCGAACTGATCGCCGCGCCGGAAGAATTCCTTCAGGCGCAAACGCCCGTCGCGCGTGCTTTTGTGGAGACTGTGCCAAAGAACGTGATCCGGGCGGGGCCGAGTTAACCCGCGAAAGTCTCTGCGTGCTTTGGAGCGGCGGGTGCCCGCATCACGGTACAGGAACCAGCAGAGCCTTTCCGGCGACGGTGGTGAGTCCGTCCAAGGTATCCAGGAGATTCGAGGAAAGTGGAGGATCCTCCCTCAAATGCCATAACAATTCAGCATTCTGCCAAGCCGCCTCGCGTGCAGCGCTTACACTCCAGGCAGCGATCGTGTCTTCAAGATGAGAAACAGGCGGGAGCGGGTCGCCAAGAAGACGGACGCCTAACATCTGCTTAGCGGAGTCGATCAAAGCATCTAAGGTCGTGTTGAGCGCCGTGTAATCGTTATAATGCGCACTCGCGTGTTGCGGAGGAGCAGCACAGGCCTGACACGTAGTGACGATCGCCTGAGGAAGATCGTGATTGATGTGCGCATTGATGCCCGCCAGAGCGTACTGGATGCGGGCGACCGCAACCCGGTCCCGGCAGGAAAACAGTGCCCGCCAGCAGCCTGGGCATGGTTGACCCGAGAACGCCGATTCAAGAGCGCCGAAGTAGAGCCGCGCAAATTGGACATCGAGCTGTGCCATCCATGCGGCATCGGCGAATCCGCCGGAAGCGATGCGCGCTTCGACAGCCTGGGTCACATGATGGTACAGCCAGTTGAACCATTTAAGGCCGTCGCCGTCAGAACAGGTGGCCTCAATCGTCTGCATCGTCCGGAGAACATCGGAAACCGATTGCGCGGGTTTTCGAACAGCGGCAAGAATCGCAGCGTCGTAGGAGAACATGGCTGGTTATTGTAGCGTGCGCTTGCCGCTGCACACCGCTTTGACGGACTTGCAACTCACGCCTGTTCCAAAACCGCCTGCGCCCATTCGAAATACCCGACGTGCGGACTCCAGTATTCGTTCGTCCGCCAACTGAAACCGAAGCTCGTATCAAGAATCGGCCGGTCGTCTGCATTGCCGCAGATGCCGTTCATGATGCCTCCCTGAATCACGCCCACATAGCGCGAGTGAGGATATGGATTCCGCACGCCGATGCCGCTCGCAAGCGTTGCTCCAAATGGATTCGCTCCGAAGATCCATTCCAGTTGCCGGTAGGCGAGATCGCGGTAAGCCGGTTGATGGAGATCAGTAGCCGCCGTAGCAAACAACAGCGCATGGGACGCCAAGTGCGCATTCAGCCCTTGCCACCAGAACTGCTTACGCACGGGCATGAAGAACCGGTATGTCAGGTTGCCGGAGACAGGCCGATATCGTTCCGGCGTCGGCGAACCGTGAAACAGGCCGAACGGCATAAAGCCGTAAGCGGATCGCTCGCACATCGGTATCGCATATTCATCGATGTAGCGCCGTGCGGCTTGCCGCCACTGCGGCGCGTCAGAAAAATTGGGGAAGGCACGCGCTGCTTCCAGCAGTGCAAACGGCGGCAATGCACCATGAACCGCATGCTTATATGGTTCGGACAAACCGCGCTTCATGGGCCAGAACCCCTGCGAATCTTGCAAGCTGGCCAAATCCATGGCAAGCTGCTGCGCGGCGCGGAGCACTTCATCGTCTCCGGTTGCACGATGGAGGGCAATCGCCGCGAGTGTCCACCAGCCTGACTGCACTGTATCGCCAGCCCGCGTGTTCGCGACCCAGCATCGCTTTGCAGCGGCAAGGCAGCGCTCGGAATAGGTTCTGTCGCTGGCCGCAAATTCGGATGCGTACTTGGCCTGCAGAGCCGTGAACATCGCCTGGACCAAGCCGGGTTTTGCCGGGTTCAGATAGCGGTCATCTGCCGTTCCGATGCGGTTATCCGTCCAGTGATTGTCGCTGTTGTCGCCATTGACTCCGCCCGCAACATCTGCCCAGATACGGCCGTCCCTGTCCTGCATTTTCAAGAAGTAAGTGTTGCCCCAGCGCACCTCTTCGTGCAACGGAGCCAGGCCGGAGCCTGCCGGATCCCAACCCGACCCCAGATGCTCTGCAATCGCGAGCAGCCCGAATGCGTTCATCATGGTCGCATCCATCCACTTGCGCAGGTCGCCGGCGTCATGCCATCCTCCCACTTCGTCCACATGCTGGCCGTTATCGCGCCGC
>DASVGP010000233.1:0-36574 GCA_036379475.1 Bryobacteraceae bacterium
GACAAGGATACAGTCCGGTGGGAGCGGCACGCCAAAGGCACCTGCCTTTCCGATCGCATCGAGCCGATACTTGCCGCCCCTGAAAAGCTTCCGTTTTCCCCGATATATCTCCGCCGGGTTTGTCTTCCTTTTGACACGCCCGGCCACATCGATGACCACTTTCTTCCGCTCTTCGCCCGCTACGATCAGGGGGTCGGAGCGGGTCGGTACGTGGATACGGACTTGGTCGAGAGCTTTTGCGAGCTTCCCAGAGTCCTCAAAGACGCCAAAGACGAAATGCGGTCTACGTTCAGCTCGCATAGGAGCCTCCGTTGCGGGTCGATTCCACCATGATTGTACGCTGGATCCGGTGGAGCAGGCTTTCCAGCCCAATGCCACTTATTTAAGCTCCAGTGACAGGTTGGGGACGCGTTTGCGAGCCTCGCAAAGCTGAAACTGAGCCGGAAGCGTAAGCGACCCATTTTGTAGCGGATGTTGCTGGAGATGGATCGCTTACTCTACCGGCCCACTCTCGAAAAACACGGTTTTTCTTCGCCATGAGTGTGCGATCCGCCCATCGGATACAGTTTCAGCAGTGCATTTGGATGAGGGATCACTCGGGATATACGCATTTTTCTTATTTAAATGGCATTTGGCTTCGACCCTGCGTGGGGCTTTTAGCCCGCCTGCTCCGGGCTTAGCAGATGGCCTTGAGCATCAGCCGCCTGCCGCGCGCGATTGAACTTCCGCAGTATTCAAACCATGAAATTCCGACACCCGCCGTACAGGTGGAAATTGGGAAATGAGCACTCCGCCTCCAAGCTTTCGTGCCCGGCTTTGGCGATTTCTATCAGCCGTCAGGATTCAAGTGGACTCAGTGGCTGCAAGCGGGGCTCCGGAGGACTGATCCTCAAATCACTTCCACGCATGCGGACGGCCAAGTGGTTTTTCGGTCTACCCTGGACCGTTACTCGTCAGTTGTGAATTCGCGCGAGGCTGGCGCTACAAACCGCACAGCAACCAATCGCCGAGGGAGCCGTGCTGGGTGTCTGGCGATTGGATGAGACGATTAGACAATGGCTCAATGGCGGATCGAGAACATTGATAAACAGGCAGTTAAAGACCACTTCAACGCGATGCTGAGTGCGCAAGAGCGCACGATTACTGACAGTTCCGAGAACCTTGAGGGATTGCGGAGGGTTTGGGAACCTCGGATCGCCTTTATCGAAAAGCTCATTCTCCTTAACACGGGAATGTTCGCCCTCAGCCTGAGTTTCTTGGGCGCGCTTGGCTCTCATGCGGCGGCGAAGTCGCTTCCGCATTTTTTCCTGCCAATTCTCTACGTCGCGTGGGGCTTTTTACTATCGGCCGTGATATGTGGCGGTATCCATAACCTCATGATTGTTCGGGCAATGGAGCAGGCTTTTATCTCTGCTGGTTCATTGAGGCGCGAATATAGAGCCGGGGATCAGGCCCGATGGTTGATGAGAACATTCGGCTTCCTCACAGGAAAGATCGTGCCCGACGAAGGCGAGAATGCGGAGGAAATCGACATTAGCCAAGTAGGTGCCACGCTGCAGAAAGTTGCCCTGGACGAATTCAACAAAGCTACCAAGAAGGCTCAGGAGCAGAGAGAAAAATCTTCGGAGGCGGCAAAACAAATGGCGGGAGTGGCTTCAAGATATAGCTCTTTCAGTCTCGTGGCAACATTCGTCGCGCTCATTTGTCTCGCGCTTGCTGCTTGGCAAAGCGCCTGGGTACTATTGCAGAAATAGCTCTTACTCCTAAGCACAGGGCCTGCTTTCCAGGAGACCCTCCTTGCACAGCTTATCAATGGAAGTATTGCCCTTTGGCTTCGTTCGGTTCGAGCGATCACCTTTGCAGCACGTATCGGACTTAATTGCTGAAAGGCAGGAAAATGTGGACGGAGGCAGTAAAATCCGATAGCCGACCGAAGGTTATTCTGCTTCCGTTTACATTTCTTCAGTGGGAGAACTCGCCACGCGATGAGTATTACAGGTATTTACCAACTGTCTTTCAGTTGGCTTTGCGAGGCGCGCCTGCGACAGAGATCGCGGAGTATCTGGGGCAGGTCACGGTCGAACAAATTGGCCTGTCCGCAACCCTCCAATCAGAACCAGCGGGCCGAGGCGGATTTCTCGGTCTCAATCGTGTTGTAATTCCGATTCTCGACCGCTTGGGCCGGAGCCATTCACTGTAAGCTTATCGGCACTAGTCGCCGGCGAGGGACGGCTCCGGCATCTCACTGGATCGTGCTGGATTGATGCCGAGACTCCGCCAAAAACACGGATGCACTGATATCCGTGCGGATGACGAAATTTCAGAGATTGAGATCGACCTCTGCCCCGAGGTGGACCACTCGGTTGATTCGAACCGTTCCAATTTCAGGCCGATAGCGCCCGTGCGATATAGGACTGCCGCCAACCAGCGCCTGAGGTTTTCCGTTTTAGTTGGGTCTCGATCGATGTCTGCCAACGCATTGCACAAATGTTCGTCGTCGGCATGTTCCCGCAAGAGCTTTATTGCGAGGCCTATGCAATCTTCGTCATTGACGTCCGATAGAGGGAAGTGAGCCGGACGGCCTTTCAGTACCTCAAATAGGATCATGACAAGCGGATAGTCGGCGGCCCATTCGTCAGCAAGAGACCTAAGTCTCTTTCGCGAGTACTCGCCCTCAGCCTCCTTGAGCATTCGCGGTGTAATCTCCGGGTTACCACGCGCCTGCGAAATGCATATATTAAAAAACATAATAACGTCCCGCGGCCGCATAAAAGTGCGGTCAAGAATGTACTCCATAACCGGCACCTTATTTATCGATTTTGGAAGTATGTCCTTGTGCGTGACGGACTGGGTCGTGAATGATTGCCTAACTAGCCTGTTGATCCGCAGGTCCAACAACCGGGTAAGCTGTTCAGGCGTCCAATTGAGATGTAGGTAAAGCGATTCGTATTTCTCCTCCTGGAAACCGGCACCGCGTGCGAGCCGGAGCACGCGATCTAATAGATCATACCGGAGCGCAATGATAATTTTCGCGTGCCTAACTCGTCTAAAATCCCTTACCGTCTCGATAAGCGCCCGTATTAGGAGATACCTCAGGCGATCCTCCACCCAGTTTTCGTCCAGACGGTCGATTACGATGTAGTAGCGTTTTTGCGGGTCGTCGAGAATTGTGTCTAAGAGCTCTAATACGTACGAGAGTTCCTGGATCTGCACTTGGTTTACAACATATTTGGCGCGCTCGACGACTCGACCCTTTTCCTCCTGCGTGAGAGTGCTCGCACCCGATAACCCGATTTGAGCGATTGGCAATGCAGTCGAAATGGAGGCCTTCAGGTCGTTTTCGAGCTTTGTCGTCAGTTCCTCGATTCGATAATCAGTCTGCTCCCAGAAGGCACTTCCCCATTTCTCAAGGTAAGCAAGCGCCTTCTCGTGTTGTCGGCGCTTGTCACTAAATCGTGTCTTCACCCAGTCAAAAAAGCCCGCAGTTGCTGCTCCGCTATCCAGATGGAAATGCGCCTTGATTACTTCTACGGTAAACACATGGCGCCAAAGAAGTTTAAAAAACGTGTCCAGATTTACGCCGAGAGAATGAATAAACTGAAGGATAGTGGAGTTCGAAATGTATGCGAGTGCCAGACTCTCGGGCTTGATGTTGATCACCTGATTAGAGCGTTCGGATAGCTGTGAGAGCAATGCTGTCTTCCCCGCTCCCGTTCGACCCAGAACGATGCGTCGGTGGTCGTCACAATCAAGCAAGAGGTCAAGCTCGCCCGTATCGACAAAGCACTCTGCGAGAAAGGCATGGTCGGACTCAGCGTCAGCTGCACCGACGTGGTCGCTACTACGAAATCGGAACTTGTTCGCCATTGTTGCAGTGCTGCCAGTTTATACTCGATCCGTGGCTACTGTCCAGGATGCCTTCAGCTTCAGGTACCATCGTGAAAAGTATCTGACCCGTTTGGGCTTACGTGGGTTCTGGCGGATAGGTTCCGATGATGCCCTTATCTCCGCCCACCTCCGATGCTCAACGTTCCGATATCCGTCGAGTCCTCCGGTACGGATAGCCTCTGTCCCTACGCCGATCGGCTGGCACCTGCCACCCCTCGCCGTCCACAGATAAACCTTGCGGTAACCGATCCGCGTCCGGTTTAACCCCTGAACTCACTACCGTTTAGCGCCGCGCCGCACCACGACCGGACACCAGCCGCCGTATGGTGTTACCGGGACTCGGAGTTGTCGTGCCGGCCAAATTGGGTTTGCTTCGCAAGAAGCATCCGAGCAGCGGCAGAACGGAAGCTTCGGGTTCGTTTCGCAATTTTCCTAATCCCGGCAAGCCGAAGGCAGCATTTTGATGACACGCACGTACAGCAAATTGGGTTCGAACGGAAGAAGGAAAAGAAACGCGATCTGGTGCAGCGCGGCTGAAAGCTGGCATTCCGGGGACGGAACTGCGCAAACCGGCAATTTCCGAGGGCAACCCGGTTTCGCCGCAAGCCCTACGCTTGCAAACGATTCCTGTCGCTACTGCACAAGTGCGTTCGCCGTTGCGATGGCGGCCGCCATCGCGAGCTTGTGATCCTTGTCCCAGGGTGGCCCGGAGGCCTTCCGCACGCCAAGGAAGTGCGCGTCGAGGTTTTCGACGTGCAGCGCCTGGCTCGCCGCAGTCAGCACCTTTTTCGGGTCGTACCAATGGACGGGCCAGCCTCGCGATTCGGCTGCGGAGGCCAGGGCCTTGCGGTACATCACCCAGTCGGCGACGTTCTGCGCGCGGTAGCCCTGGATTCGTTCGGCAATCGTGGGTGGAAGCTCTTGGCACTTGCGAAGGGCTACGCCAAGGATACGCGTCACGGCCATCCCGACGGCGTCCAAGGCAAGTACGGCGTGCCTTTCTGCTGACACGCGTACGTGCTCTACTAACTCCACCGCCTTGTCGAGCGGCAGTCGTTGGCCTTCGCTATGGTGAGGAAGCTTCGGCAAACGATCGTCCACCAGATCCACACGGCGCCGGTCCAGGAGAGTCCCATCGCGCGCTGCCGTCACCAGCACCGCCCAGCCACCGTGGTCCGACACCCCGATGATGCCGCCGTCATCCGACATGCTGTTTCCATCATCCACGTTCCTGGCTTCGAAGTAGTAACCGATCCGCTTTCAGGTTTAAGTCCCGAACTCCTTACGACTTAGCGCCGCGCCGGACCACGGCTGGATACCAGTCTCCGTATGGTGTTACCGGGACTGCGAGTTGCCGTGCCGGACAAATTGGGTTTGCTTCGCAAAAGGCATGTTCGACCGGCGTTTACCGGCCGAGTTTGGGTTTGCTTCGCAAAAAGCATCCGAGCAGCGGCAGAACGGAAGCCTGGTTTCGTTTCGCAATTTCCCCAATCCCGGCAAGCCGAAGGGCAGCATTTTGATGACACGCACGTACAGCAAATTGGGTTCGAATGGAAGAAGGAAAAGAAAACGCCATCTGGTGCAGCGCGGCCCAAAGCCGAGCGCCGAGCGAGAGCGAGGCCATAGGGCGCCAGTCCAGGGTCTTCAGCCGAGCTTGGGTTCGTTTCGCAAATTGCCTCAGGCCCGGCGAAACGGACGCAGGATCTCTTTGATTACAAATAACTTACAGCAAATTGGGTTCGAACGGAAGAATCCCGAAGAAAGAAGAGTACAGGCCGTCTGGGTTCGTTTCGCAATTTTGCTTCACGCCCGGTGAGCCGCGGGCAGCACGTTTGATTACAAATGACTTACAGCAAATTGGGTTCGAACGGAAAAATCACAGATCGCACTGAGCTGCCGGCTTCGGGCGTATCATTGCCGATGATGAGCCTTTTTCGCTTTGGCAAAATGTGGGGCTGCTGCAGGGGGCTTCCCTCCGCCTGCACGTCCACGTGCGGGAACCTTAGGAGGATGGCCTGAGCCGAGCCGCCGAATCGGAAGCCGGACGCGGACAGATGCCGCCGGCCTGGGTCGTTGGCCTCGCGATCTTTCCCTTTGGGTTGACCGTCGGTTTCACCATCACCGCGCTGCCCTATTTGCTCACCAATATGGGCGTGCCTCTTTATAAGGTCGCCACCATCAGTGCCACCGTAATGTCGCCCACCTTCTGGGGATTTCTCCTGCAGCCGCTGATGGATACCGGCCTCACACGCCGGGCCTACTGCTGGCTCACTGCCTTATGCTCGGCTGTTTGCCTCGGGGCGGGGCTACTCACACTGTCTCCGGCGCACCTGGGCGCAACAACGGCGCTCCTGCTGGTGGCTGAACTTTCGATGGTTCTTTTTTCCGGCGCGGTTGGCGGCTGGACCGCACAGTTTACCCCGGACGCGCTGCGTGGCTCCGTCAGCGGCTGGACCAATGTCGCCAATCTCGGCGGCGGCGCCATCGGGTCGCTCGCCATCATGTCTCTGGTTACTCATATCGCCTTGCACTGGCTGGCGCTCGGTCTGGCGGTATGTATCGTGATCGGAACGGTGCCGACTTTATTCTTCCCTGAACCGAAGAAGTCTGCTTTCCGCTTCCGGCAGATTTTTACCGACGCGCTGAAAGCCACCTGGCGGGCCTCGAAAACCAAAGAGTGCCTGACCGGCTTTGCGCTCTTCCTTGCCCCCGCTAGCGCCGAGGCGGCGATCAACCTGTTTTCCGGCATGGGCAAGGACTTCCATACGGCCGAACACACAGTGGTTTGGGTGACCGGCGCCGGATGCGCCATCACGGCATCCATCGGCGCGCTTATCGGCGGCTACGCCGCGAACCGCGTCTCGCGCGGATATCTGTATCTGGGCGCGGGCATGACGACCGCCGTTTTGACGTTGGGGCTTGCGTTCTCTCCGCACACACCGCTGGCGTTCATCCTGGGTGCTTTGATTTACAACGGGCTTACCGGAGTTGCCTATGCGGCGTTCAATGCACTGGGTTTCCAGTTAGTCGGGCAGAAGAGCGCCGTCGCCAGTACGCAACTGGGGCTGTTCAGCGCAGCGACCAACGGCGCGATTGTCTACATGACTTGGGCGGACGGTCTCGGCTACAAGCATTTCGGGATTAGCGGACTGTTGCTGACCGACGCCCTGGCGAGCCTCGTTTCGGGAACCATCCTGTTAGCTTTACTGTGGAATCGGCTCAAGAAAAAACCGGAGCAGGAAGTCGGCGAGCCTGCTATGGCGGACACGCGAAACCATGGCGAACTGGTTCCAGGCGATCAGGGCACCGGTTGAGCCGGTGCAAGCACGTCCCCCTGCTATACTTGAACTTTAACTGCTGCTGCCGGGTGGAGAGAGCCGTGTGCGAACCGGTTCTCTGGGAGGGGCGCGGGTGTTGATCAGCCTCCAGGAACTGCAATTACATGCGATCCGCTTTTGTGTGGACATCCCGGCGGGCGAAATCGATTTCGATTCCGGCATTTCCCAAACCTCGGCGCTCCATACTGAAGGCGTTGCGAGTTTGTTGAACCACTCGCTCGGGGAGATTCGGATCGCTGGCAAACTAAGCGTTTCTGCCGACGGAAACTGCGACCGCTGCCTGGGCCCCGCGGCGTTTTCGATCGCTAAAGAGTTCGACCTGGTGTATGTTCCGTCGGATCAGACGGGAGGCGCGGGAGCGGAAGAGATCGACCGCGCAGCTACCGAAGTGGGCTATTACGAAGGAGCCGGGCTGGAGTTGAACGACGTCTTGCGGGAGGTCGTTTTGCTCGCGTTGCCCATGCGCTTGGTCTGCAGCGAGGCCTGCAAGGGGATCTGCCCGGTTTGCGGCCAGGATCGCAATATGCGCGATTGTCACTGCCAGACCGAGACCGCCGACGAACGCTGGAATCAGTTGCGAGCGCTTCGGTTCCAGTTAGACTCGCAACATTAGTTAAGGTTGCCGGATGCACGACATAAATGTGAAACATGGGCGACCAAACTGAACCCCGAGCGTGAGCGAGGGGAACAGCCGACCCCTCCTTAACGGTCGGGGTTCTGTTTCGCACGTGCGAAGCTGTAATATTTTTGAGAGACTAGAGAAGCTATGCCGAATCCCAAGCGCCGCCACTCGAAGCGGCGAACGTCGAATCGACGCGCGCACGACTCCTTGCGCACACCGCAATTGGCTGAGTGCCCGAATTGTCACGAGAAGATCCGGCCGCATCGTGCCTGTCCGCACTGCGGAAAGTACAAGGGCCGCGAAGTCATCGAGGTGGTGGAAGCCTGACGTGGCCAACTCTTTGGAAGCGAGTTTAAATCCCGGTCGCGGTTAGGATCGGCTGCGGCTCAATGATTACGATAGCCCTCGACGCCATGGGAGGTGATTACTTCCCCAAGCCGGAAGTGGAAGGCGCAATTCAGGCCGTAAAGTCGTTTCCGGTCAGAGTCATCCTGGTGGGCCGCGAAGAGGTGCTCCACAAAGAGCTGGAGCATTATTCTGGATGGCAGTCGCTGCCCATCGAAATTAAGAACGCCAACGAGCACGTCACGATGGAGGATAGTGCCGGTAAGGCGCTACGATCAAAGAGGGATAGCTCTATCCGGGTGGCTTCCAGGCTGGTAAAGGACGGAGCCGCCAGAGGCGTTGTCTCTGCGGGAAACACCGGCGCCGTGATGGCGACCGTCAAGCTCATGCAGGGCACGCTTCCGGGCGTGGACCGGCCCGCGCTGGCCTCGGCATTCCCGACCTTGAGCGGTCGCGCGGTGATTGTGCTGGATGTGGGTGCCAATGTGGATTGCAGCCCCAAGATGCTGGCGCAGTTTGCAGTTATGGGCAGTGCTTATTCGCGAGTCATTTTTCATATCAAAGAGCCGCGCGTCGGCCTGCTCTCGATCGGCGAAGAAGAGCATAAGGGCAACGCCCTGACCCATGAGGCGCGGCCGCTTTTGAAAGCCCTGCCGCATATCCGCTTCATCGGCAATGTCGAGGGCCGTGATCTGTATACCGGAAGGGCCGATGTCGTCGTCTGCGACGGGTTCGTCGGCAATGTGGCGCTGAAGGTCAGTGAAGGGCTGGTGGATGTCGTCCGCCAGGGTCTGAAGCGGTCGCTCAAGGCCACCGTCGTGCGCCAAGTCGGCGCATTTCTGGCCCAGGGAGCTTTCAACGATTTTAAGAAACGGGTCGACTATTCGGAATACGGCGGCGTCCCGTTGCTCGGCTTGAACGGGCTTTGCGTCATTTGCCACGGCCGCTCCAACGTGAAGGCCATCCGCAATGCGATCCGTCTGGCCAAAGAGTTCGCCGAGGGAAGAATCAACGAGCGCATTGCGAGCGAGCTCGACGGCTCGGTTGCGGCGCAAGCGGTGTAAGTCATGCGTCCTTTGCGGTTGGTAGTATTGGCCGCGCTCTGCGGGCTCGGCTTAGCCTCTCTATGCAGCGCGGCGAGGGAAGATCCCGTGCACTGGACGCTCGCACCCGCGAACGGCGTCTCGCGCACGGCTTCCGGCAGCCACGTGTTTCTCGCGCTGAAAGCCTCCATCGCTTCCGGCTGGCACCTTTATTCCCCCACCACTCCCCCGGGCGGCCCGAATCCAACCGAGATCGGCCTCCAACAAAGCCCTGCGATTGCTTCCTACCAGGTTTACCGGCCGAAGCCGATCAGCAAGTTCGATCCGAACTTTCAGTTGGAAACCGAAACCTACACCGGCAGTGCAACATTTCTGATTGATGCGACGACTGCGAAAACAGCCTCGGGCGAAGCGAATATCGCCGCCACTGTGCGCTACCAGGTTTGTACCGACGTGAAGTGCCTGCCACCGGTACGCAAGACGGCAGCGACTGGGCTGACATTTGCTTCCGGAGCGGCCGTACCGGCATTCAGGTTGCCGAGCGGATATGCGCTGGTACCGGCCAGCGCTGCGCCAGCTCCTGCGGCAACTCCATCGGCGAATACAACCGCGGCTTCGGCGAGCGCTCTTCCGGTCGCTTCGCAAAACTGGTTCCCCTTCCTGCTTGCTGCTTTCGGATTCGGCTTGGCTGCGCTGTTTACGCCTTGCGTCTTCCCGATGATTCCGATCACGGTCTCGTTCTTTGTCAATCAGAACGCGGGTAAACCCGGCAGCAATCGCGCCGCATGGTCGCAGGCGCTGGTTTTCTGCATCGGCATCGTAGTCTTGTTCACCGGGCTGGGTTTGATCGTGGCCGCGGTAGCGGGTCCATTCGGAGTGGTGCAGCTTGGCTCCAGCCCCTGGGTGAACGGATTCATCGCGCTGGTGTTTTTCGTTTTTGGATTAAGCCTGCTCGGTGCGTTCGAATTGCGCCTCCCATCGGGTCTGCTGACCAGGCTGGATCGTGCTTCGCAAGGCGGCGGATATGCGGGTACGCTGCTGATGGGCTTGACTTTTTCGCTGACCTCGTTCGCGTGCATCGGGCCGATCGTGGGACCTCTATTGATCGCCTCGGTCCAGGAAAAAGGCGCCCAGCCGGTGTTTGGCATGATTGCGTTTTCCGCCGGCCTCGCGGCGCCGTTCTTTTTGCTCGCTTTGTTCCCGGCGTATCTGAAGAAGCTGCCTCGTAGCGGCGGCTGGATGGCGCGCGTGAAGATCGTGCTCGGCTTTATCGTATTGGCGGTGATGCTGAAGTATTTGAGCAATGTGGACCAGGTGCTGCAATTGCATTGGCTGACGCGCGAGCGTTTCCTGGCGGCTTGGATCGTGTTGTTCGCTTTGCCGGGTCTGTATCTGCTTGGGTTCGTCCCTATGGAAGGCGTCAAAAAGGATCAACCGCTCGGAGTCACGCGCGCGCTGATTGCGTGCCTGTTTCTGATCTTCTCCATCAGCCTGCTGCCCGGTTTGTTCGGCGCCCGTTTAGGCAACCTGGACGCCTATGTTCCCGAGGGCAGTGGTTCTATCTTTTCGGCGTCCGCGGCGCCGGCGAAATCCGGTTCGTATTTTAAGAACCAGCTCGCAGAGGCGTTCGCCGCGGCCCGCTCGCAGAATAAACTCGTGCTGGTCGATTTCACCGGCTATGCGTGTACCAACTGTCACTGGATGAAGTCAAACATGTTCACGCGCCCGCCGATTCGCGCCGCGCTGGACCGCCTGGTGGTAGTCGATCTGTACACCGACGGAACCGATGCCGCGTCGGAAAAGAATCAGAAATGGGAAGCAGAGAAGTTCGACACCATTTCGATTCCGTTTTATGCGCTGATGGATGCGGACCGCAACGTAGTGGCGACTTTTCCGCAATTGACGCACAGCACGCAGCAGTTTCTGGCGTTTCTGGACAAGAAGCCGTCGGGATCGCTCAATACCACCGCGATGCTACGCTAGGGAAGATTTCTTACCGCTTGCGGATGTGGCGGAATTGGCAGACGCACTGGATTTAGGTTCCAGCGCCCGCAAGGGCGTGGGAGTTCAAGTCTCCCCATCCGCACCACTTAGCCTGTAAACAGAAGTATCCACTGTCCCAATTTGTAGTAAACAGCCAAAATCTGTTTCCTCTAACATCTCCTGTTTCCTGCTTAACTTTCGCACTCCCGCCATTTGGGGCTAGAATTGCTTCCCCTCCCGGCGATGGCATCTCCGAGCCCTCAGCCCGGTCGTACATCCCTGCCCGAGGAGCAGGACTTCGCCTCCTGGAAGCACCCTTACCGGGACGCGTCCATCTATGTCCATCGCGATCTGGTCCATAGGCTTTCCTCCCAATCGGTACAGCACCTAAAGAAAGATACCGAAATCGGCGGTATTCTCTGGGGCAAGCCCGCCCCCGACGGCTCGGTCCTCATCCTGAACGTAACGCCAGTGACCTCATCGGGTACGCGCTTCAACACCACTACCGTGGACACGCGTTCTCTCACGCAAACCCTGAACAGCCCCTCGCCCGACCCGACCCTGTCGCCGATCGGCTTTTTCCGCAGCCATATCCGGGAAGGCCTCGGACTCAGCACCCAGGACCGGACACTGTTCGCGGATCGCTTCTCCGATCCCGACTCCCTCGTCCTGCTGCTAAAACCCTTCCAGGCCGGCATTTGCACCGCCGCGTTCTTCTTCTGGAACAGCGGCTCGCTGCCCGAGGAAAGCGAACTCGAGGTCCCCTTTGTCTTTGAGGACCCCACCCGTCCGGGACCGGCAGCCTCTGATGAGGAAGAGTCCATCGTCGATATGCTGCGCGAATCGGCATTGCGCCACCGCACGCTGCACGCGAAACATCAGCCGGATCTGATCGCGATGCCGCGGCCCCAGCCGCGGCCGAAGCGGTCTTTCTGGCCGAACCTCATCGCCGGCGCTCTCATCACCTTGCTCCTGATCGTCGCCGGAGCCACGGCCGTGCTGTTTTGGCCCACCATCCGCACCCATCTGCAAGCCATGCAGACGCCCGCGCCCGCCGGAGTGAACCTCCAGGCAGTTCCCGGCGATGATGGCCGCCTCGCGGTGACCTGGAACCGGAATGCTCCGAGCGTCCTCCAGGCGCGCGGCGGAACGCTTTTTATTAACGATGGCCGCTTCTCGCCGAAGCTCTCGCTCACTCCGGACCAACTGCGCTCCGGCAAGCTGCTCTACGCCCCCAAAACCGCCCACGTCGAATTCCGCCTCGCGCTCGACCTCGACGGCAGCCGCACCCTGACCGAATCCGTACTGGTAGCGAACGCCAAACGCCGGCCGCGAGCGCACGCCTCCGCCCGCCACTTGGACCCTGAAGCGCAGTTCTCGCCCAATCCCCCTTCCGACGATCCGGACTCGGCCGAACCCGCCGCGCCTGCCGCTGCTCAGCACGACAACCCGGTCATCGCCAGCCTCCCGGCCCCGCCGCCTTCGCCGCGGCCGAACCACACCACAGGCGTCTATACGCCCCCCCAAGTTGTCCAGGAAATGATGCCCGCAACCAGACCCGCCGGCCGATTCGCAAAAATCGCGGTCCAGGTTTCCGTCGACAAGACGGGACGCGTGGTTTCCGCCCGCGCCGAACACGGTGCTGTCGCAAGCGACGCCCTCGCCCAAATCGCCCTTTCCGCCGCCCGTCAATGGCGCTTCCAGCCCGCCACGCTCAACGGCAAACCGGTTCCGGCCGAGTACACCGTCGTCTTCGTCTTCCGTCCGCAACTTCACTAAACCGGATTCCTATGGGCCTTCCAAGCATTCTCAGAACATACTTATTGAGACATGTAGAGTACTGGCCTAAGCAGTTAGGGCAATGGATCACCGCATTGCTGAATCGACGTGACTTAGGCGCCGCCCGCAAATACGGTTACCTCGGTTTACCACCGGTAATAGGAAAAGTACCCAGTACTAGGGCATATCCACTAGTACTAGGTCCTCTTGCTCACGCCCCGAATCGCCATTATTCTCAAATCACCGCTAAATCGGAGGGTGATGCTTAAGCCATCAGTGCCCCTTATGGTGCGCATCGCATTATTTTCGAAAGATCAAAAATTGCAGCCGCTTTTAGCGCCTGCGCTCGGAAGGGATTTTCAGGTCATCGCCGAACCCGATGGCGACCGTCTCCGGGTCCTGATCGCGGAGAGCTCTCTCGACGTCCTGCTCCTTGATCTCGATTCCGAACTGCACGACATCCCCGAGCAAATCGCCTTTTACGACGAAGCATGCGATGCCGGCATCGCCGTCATCGTCATGACCGATGACGCTTCGCGCACCGCCGCCGCCGATCTCGTCCAGCGCGGCGCCCATGGCTACTGCCGCAAACCGCCTGCCGTCCGCGAACTCAAAGCGCTCATCCGCCGTGCCTACGAACACACCGACATGAAGCGCGAGCTCAAAAGCCGCCGCGCTCTCGAAGCCGCACAGCCCGAAGCCGCCCCCGAACCCTTCCGCTGCGACGGCCTCATCGGCTCCAGCAGCGAGATGCGTGCCGCCTACGATCTCATCCGCCGTGTCGCTCCGCTCAACAATTCGGTCCTCATCACCGGCGAGAGCGGCACCGGTAAGGAATTAATCGCCCGCGCCATTCACAACCTGGGTGATCGCACGAAAGCTCCCTTCGTCGCCGTCTCCTGCGGCGCCATCCCCGAAACTCTGATCGAATCCGAGCTCTTCGGCCACGAAAAGGGCGCCTTCACCGGAACCACCGGCACCCGCATCGGCTACTTCGAGCAGGCCGGCAACGGCACGCTTTTCCTCGACGAAATCGGCGAGCTCAGCCCGCAAACCCAGGTCAAACTCCTGCGTGTTCTCCAGCAGCGCGAGTTCATGCGCCTCGGCAGCAGCCGCCCCGTCCCGCTGAAAGCCCGCGTCCTCTTCGCCACTCATCGGGACCTCTCCCGTATGGTCGAGGAAGGCAAATTCCGGCTCGACCTCTACTACCGCATCAACGTCATGACCATCAAGGCGCCTTCGCTCGCCGATCATGTCGACGACATCCCGAGTCTCACCCAGTTCTTCATCGGCCAGTACGCCGATAGCTACAACAAGTGGGTCACCGGCATCGCCCCCGACGCGCTTGCCACGCTTCAGGCATACGACTGGCCGGGCAACGTCCGCGAACTCGAAAACGTCATCCAAAGCTCCATCATCTGCGCCGACGGCCAGATCATCCAGGTCAAGGATCTCCCCGAGCGCCTCCAGGAACCCGTGCTCTCGCTCGACGAAGACCTCGTGCAGTGCGGCTCCTTCGAGCGCCTCATCCGCGATTTCAAAGTGAAGGTGGCCATCAAAGCCCTGGAGGACTGCCACGGCAACAAGACCCTGGCCGCCCGCAGCCTCAGCATCTCCCGCGCCTACCTCCACCGCCTCGTCCGCCTCTCCGGCGACACCGAAACCGCCGCCGTAGACGTGGCGTAAACCGCCGGGGCAGACCATCTCGACCTGCTCCTGGCAACTCTTTGCCCCGGTGTAAACACCTGTTTCCACTTATCCACCCGCACCGTCGTGTTTTCATTCACTTAGCTTTGGCATCCCGTTTGCCCTCTCTGCCTATACGAATGGGCAAACCCGGGGCCAGGCTTCGAATTTCCGTACTGCTACGCTTCATCAGCCGGGCACATCTCTCTCACGGAAATTCGTTGCCTGTCCCCGGCCCCCCGCATTCACCGAGGAGTAACCCCTGATGGCAACCCAAGTGATCGCCGAGCAAACCATGGCCGCCTATCCGGATCTGACTCTGCCGCCGCTCTCCTTTGAGCCCGCTGCAGACCTGCGTGATCTCGCCGCTTGCGACGACACCGCCTTGGCCGATTGCAAGGGCAAGCGCATCGGCATCTTAATCGTCACTTACAACGCGACGTCCACGCTGTTCAAAGTGCTGAAGCGCATTTCTCCCATCGTCTGGAGCAACGTCGAGGAAATCGCCGTTTTCGACGATGCCAGTCCGGATGCCACTTATGAGCTCGCCTTCGGCCTGAAGGTTTTGCGCTCGCTTTCCAAGCTGAAAGTGCTCCGGCATGAGCGTAACCTCGGCTACGGCGGCAATCAGAAAGCCGGCTACCGCTATTTCATCGAGCGCGGTTTCGATGTCGTCGTGCTCCTCCACGGCGACGGCCAGTACGCCCCCGAAATCCTCTCCCACATGTACGCGCCGCTGGTTAATGGCGATGCCGATGCTGTCTTCGGCTCGCGCATGATGAAAACCTATGGCGGCGCGCTCAAAGGCGGCATGCCGCTCTACAAGTACGTCGGCAACCGCATCCTCTCAACCATCGAAAACCGCTCGCTCGGCATGAACCTGACCGAATTTCACAGCGGCTACCGCGCCTATAACCTCCATGCTCTCCAGCAAATCGACTTTACGCACATGACCGACGATTTCCACTTCGACACGGAGATCATCGTCAAGCTGCACCACCAGCGATTTCGCATCCAGGAGGTGCCCATCCCGACCTTTTACGGCTCGGAAATCTGCTACGTGAACGGCCTGAAGTACGCCCGCAACATACTGCGCGCCGTGAAGCGCTACCAGCAAACCTGCCGCGCGGAAAAACGCCACCCCGAATTTCAGGAGTACTTCCCCGCCTAACGCCATGCCCACAACCGGCACATTGCAAAGGTTTGGTGGGGCAGATGATCGTTTTTTGTCGTCTGCCAGAATGCCCTTTTTTTCGCCCTGTACTACCCCAGTTCCATTTCTTTGCACCTCGCGAAGCTTTCGTGGGGTCAGGCTTTCAGCCTGCGGAGGGCTTTTGGCCCGACTGCCCGGCTGTGTGCTATCCCGCGAAGCACGGCTTAAGTTTGGCCGTGCCTTTGGCGCCCTGTGGAACGGGTTGGCCGAAAGGCAACCCGCGGCGGATTGCCAATCCGCCTGCCGATGCATCCGCCGCCGCCCATTCAAAGCGAAGGCGCCTGGGCTTCCGGCTCCACTGCCTTTGTGGGCCTTACAGAACCGATGTTGCTTACCGAGCCTCGACCGCGCAAAGCGGGGAGCGATTTCTGCAGGGCTTTTTCAGCGCCGCCCCGCATTGATAACTAAGGAACCCCGATGATCGTTGATCAAACCGAGACCGCCGCCCCAGCGTCTGTAGGGCAGACCGCCGCCACGCTACGCTCTCGCGGAGCCCTACACCGCATCTTCTCCTTCCCAGTGGTTCTTGGTGCGCTCCTGGTCGTCCTCACCGTCTTCACCATTCGCGGACGCTTCAACGATCCCGACATGTGGTGGCATCTGAAAACCGGCGAGATCATCTGGAACACGCACCACATCCCCGCGGTCGACCTGTTTTCGTTCACAGCGAACGGCCAACCGTGGACTGCGCAAGAGTGGCTTTCGGAGTTGACGATCTACGGGGCATATCATTTCGGCGGATACAGCGGCTTGATGCTGTGGCTGTTCGTACTGGCATCGCTGACTATCATTGCCGGATACGCGCTTTGCTGGCTCTACTCGGGGAACCCTAAAGTGGCGTTTTTAGGTGGCGCCGGAATATGGCTGTTCTCCACCGTCGGACTGGCCATACGGCCTCAAATGATCGGATACCTTCTGTTGATCTGCGAACTACTCGTTCTGCATCTCGGCCGTACGCGCAATGTGCGCTGGTTTTTCGCCCTGCCACCGCTGTTTGCGCTCTGGATCAATTGCCATAGCTCGTTTGCTTTCGGGCTCCTGGTGCTTGCGATCACTCTGGGCTGCTCGTTCCTAAAGTTGCGTGTGGGCTTGCTGGTTTCGAAGCGCTGGGAGAGGCGAACGCGGAACCTGCTCGCGGTCTCCTTCGCGCTCTCCTTAGCGGCCCTGTTTCTCAATCCGATCGGGCCGAAATTGCTTCTGTTTCCGCTGGAAGTAACGCTGAAGGAGCCGCTGATCACCAATATCATCTCTGAGTGGCGGCCGGCGGATTTCAGCGAGGTGCGTGGCTGGGCGCTATTGGGAGCTGCCGGATTGGTATTGCTCGTCCCCTTGCTCCGACGCTCCGAGCTAGCCCTGAGAGACTTTGCGCTTATCGCGCTGGCATTCGGGTTAGCCGTTCAACATCAAAAAATGCTGTTCATCTTTGGCATCCTGGCGATGCCGACACTTTCCCGCCTGCTCGCGACCGCATGGGATGGATATCAGCCGGAGCGGGACTCGGTTCTGGTCAGCGCAAGCATGATGGCCTTGGCCGCGATATTTATCGTCCTCACTTTTCCGAGCACTCGCTATCTGAACGAGCAGGTGAATAAGCACAACCCGGTAAAAGCGCTGGAATTTATTGAGCGCTCGGGAGCATCTGGCCGAATGCTGAACGAATATGCCTATGGTGGTTATCTGATCTGGGCAGCCCCCAAAGGAAAGGTATTTATCGATGGGCGGTGTGACCTGTACGATCACGCAGGTGTACTTGCTGAATACATAAAATGGGCGACGCTTCAGGAAGATCCCCGCGTGCTGCTCGACAAGTATCGAATCAGCCTCTGCCTGCTACCCAAGAACGCTCGTATCGCGCGCGTAATACCGTTGCTGCCCGGTTGGAAATCAATTTACTCCGACGACACGGCGGTCGTGTTCGCCCGCACTACGGCAACGAAACCTGTACCGGCCCGGACGGGAGTGCCCCCGAAGCGAATGTGAGGGCGGAGGCTGGCTAGGCCCCACGCCGCTATGCAGTCCCGTAAGACTGTCCTCAGAAGTGGTCTGTTCGCCAATGCGTTGTAAACATCCGTTACCACTAGAGGTTTCCTAGTCTGCTCATGTTGACCTCATCTGCTTGATTCCAATATTCGCCCGGTTTGGCACTGAGAATGCTTTATGGATGGTCAGTCGCCAAAATGACGTCCCCCCTTGAATTCGCCTACACCACTGTGCTCCGTCCGCGTCCGGTTCGCGGGATTGTGAACTCGGCTCTTCGTGCCATTACTCCCAGGACCCTTAAACGCCGGGGTGCCACGATCGTCCTTAACCCCAACGACCCTGTCATCTCTGGCGCACTGACGTTGGGGTGTTACGAGCTGCAGGAAACGGCTTTCTTTTTGAAAGCCTGCCGGCCAGGTGTGACCTTTTTGGATATCGGCGCAAACGTCGGCTATTACACGGCTCTCGCGCTCTCAAAAATGAACGGCAACGGACGCGTGATTGCCCTCGAGCCCGACCCGGAAAGCTTTAGATACCTTCAGGCCACCGCTGCGGCCAACGGCGGGAGTATAGCGGTTTGCGTTCAAAAGGCGGCGGCCCGTCACCATGGCCGGATGACTCTATTTACATCCCACGACAATCGCGGTGATAACCGGCTCTACTCCAACGAATTGGCGCAAGGCTCCTGTGAGGTAGAGACAGCTCCCGTTGATGACATTTTGAAAAGCGTGGGTTCGCCAACAGTGGACCTCGTGAAAATGGACGTGCAAGGCTTCGAGCCATACGTTTTAGCTGGAATGCATAGAACGATTCAACGCTCTCCTCGCATGATCCTCCTTACCGAGTTTTGGCCGCATGGAATTAGAAGCGCTGGAGCAGATCCAGCGCAGTTTCTGACCGGCATGGAACGTTTGGGATTTAGGCTGTACGAGCTATCGAAAAAGACTGCATTGGCGCCCGTGCTAGAGCATAGTGACCTGATAGCCCGCCTCAAAGGAAGGCGCTATAAAAACTTGGTTGGAATCAAGGGATCCGCCCACTTGGAGTAAGCCACTTGCCCGAACTCTCTGTGATTATCCCTACACTAAATGAGCGAGAAAACATAATCCCGCTATGGCGATCCTTGCAACTGGCCCTTAACGAGATCGATTATGAGATCGTCTTCGTCGATGATGACTCGGACGATGGAACCGGGGAGTTGGCTCGTGCGGTCGCCCAGGACGATCATCGCGTCCGAGTAATTCAACGGATAGGGAGAACCGGTCTAGCTTCGGCGGTTATCGAGGGGATGATGGCCACCACCGCGCCCGCTATAGCCGTCATCGACGGCGATCTTCAGCACGACGAATCCGTTTTACCACAGATGCTCGAAAAGTTGAAAAGCGACAACCTCGATATCGTCATCGGAACGCGGAATGCCGAAGGTGGGAGTATGGGAAGCTTTGGTGCAGCCCGGGTCAGCATCAGTCTCGCTGGGCGAAATCTGAGTCGAGCGATTTGCCCCATTGGATTATCCGACCCCATGAGCGGCTACTTTGTCGTGACCCGCGCCTTTGTGGATGAGGTTGTGCATTCGCTAACCGGCCGCGGATTCAAAGTACTTCTCGATCTGGTCGCCTCTTGCAGTAGGCCAGTTCGCTTTAGTGAAGTGGGGTATACGTTCCGGGAGCGAAGCAACGGCAAGAGCAAGCTGACCTTGCTCGTAGCTCTTGAGTATATGGAGCTAATCGCCGATAAACTAGTGGGCGCCTGGATACCTGTTAGCTACGTCACGTTCGCCCTCGTTGGAACCTTGGGCGTGCTGTTTTACCTCGCGTTTGTCTACGCTCTTCTCTCGATCGGCTCGTCATTCGGCTTTGCACAAATACTCTCAGGCACGGTTGTGATCGTGCTGAATTTTCTATTGAATAACCAGCTGACATTTCGGGCTTCTAGGTTAAAAGGGCGAAGATCGATTCTGATGGGCATGGCCGCCTTTTCCGCGGCATGCGCCGTCGGCCTAATCTCGAACCTCCAAACCGCAGAGTTGCTCCGGCAGCATGGCGTCGTGTGGTACGCCTCATCGCTAATTGGACTCATGATTGGATCGATTTGGAATTATTGGACCAGCTCGATCTTCATATGGCAGGTGAACCGCTATAGGAATCGCGTAAGGTCCAGGCGGCGTAGCGAAACTCGGGCCGCCTACTCAACTCTCCACACCTGATATCGGTTAACCTTGCCGGATCCCCACGACCAAGGAAGCTTCCCGGTCCAGTAAAGGCCGGCCGCGCCCTTCTGGCTCATCACTCTCCCACCAGTCCAGCTGAAAGTTCTTTCCTCAATGAGCGCACGTCGAGGAAATTTCTCAATTACGCCATTCTGACTCTCTACGTCACCAATCACGATCACATCACCCGCTCGAGGCTTGGAAACGTCTGGGATCAAGACTCGGGCACCGGCCAACTGCGCATACCAATACAGTCCCCATTCCCCTGTGAACCAGACAGTTTTACCGCGGTTTACGCGGGGCGCTATCAGTTCGGCAGCAGCTTCCCGGGGTAGTTCGGCAAAGCGCGTATCCGCGCGGAGAATCAAAATCGAGAGCGTCAGACCTCCGGCTATGCTGGCCAGCAGCACCGAATTGCGGACGCGACCCCGCTCCTTCTGCAACCATAGCGGGATCAGTATGGCGACAGCCGGAGCACTGGCTAGGAGATACTTAAGCGGGAGCTGCCTATACGGAAGCGCAGCGAGCGGAATAAGTAGCCAGATCGACAGCACTAGAATCTTCCACTGCCGCGAACGCCGCGCTGCGAGCACAATCTGCGCCATGCAGATACATCCTAAGACTCCTAAAAAGGCCAACAGCAAATGAGCCGGCGAGTTGACCAAGAGATCCCAGAGGATTCCTGCGCTCACAACAATAACGAGGAGCGAGCGTCGAAAGGTAAATGGCCGTTTGACGACCGTCCACGCGAGTGCAATGGGAAACGGAAACACGCAATAAAGACCGAACGCTATCAGGTTCGGAATGACGTAAACTAGGCCCAAATTATTGCTGGGCGGTAGCATCCCATTGGCACCGCTATGGCGCGTGAGGACAGTAACCATGCCGAAGATCACAAGCGCTCCGAGCACCGGCCCAAAACCTCTGAGCTTGTAGTGGAGCTTGTTCCTCCGGGCGAGATGGACCACGGCTAGCGCTCCGACCCCAAGCAGCATAAAAAGGTGGGCGCGCGCAAAAGGCGCCAGCCCGAGCGCGATGGCGGCGCACATCCCTGTGACTATCGTAGGCCGCTGTATCCAACGCACCAAGCGTTCAATTCCATATACGCCCAACGTCATCGCAAGAAGGTCCGGCAGCGCCGTGTTCGCGCTCCAGACAACAATAGGCATGGTTGCGACGAGCAAACCGGCGAGGCGGGCTTGCTGATCGCTTAGGCTTAAGTCGAGCGCAAGAGCCACGGTAACCCAAATCGCAAGGCAGAGGAGTACAAGCTGCATCAGATGCACGACCGCCTCGTTGTATCCCAGCCATGTGACCGGTAGAAGAAAGTACCCCATTAACACCGCGCCAGGAGCCATCTGAGAAGCTGGTCCGCAGGCGTAACTGGAGTAGCTGAACCAGCACATGTTGAAGTTCTGCGGGTCCAATGGCTCAGCTCGGGCATGCCGTGCGAGTAATAAAAAATAGGGGTCGTCGATCCGATACGCGCCTTTGAGGAAGGGCAGCAAAATCGCTATAGCGATGAGGATAGCCGGGAGCGCGAGCACGAGAGCCGTCCGCTTCCCTTCGCCTTCTTCCCTCATAACGGGACAAAAGCCAGAAGTCGTTCGACTGTGGAACCTCAGAAGACTAGACATAAAGACACTGGACGGACCAGGTTGGCACGCCCGCTATAACCGCGATGCATTTCTTCTTAGGCATACCTAGGGCGCAGTTTCCTACAGATGCAATCGAATGCCGGACCAAGCTCGCCCGACCGCCCTTGGGATCAAAGGAAACACCAAAAGCTTCCAGTCGCGTGCGAGATGCCGCCCCAGTACATGTCTGCCTTGCCATTCATCGCTTCAGTGATAGAGGAATTCATTTGTTCTCTTAGGTTTTTCACGATTCGACAGCGGACACTTTTGGTTCCTGTGTTGACTGGAAGCAGGCCCAGAGTTGCAGTGTACCGAACGCCGCGATCACTACCGTCAGCAGTTGCAAATGAAGGAACAGAGCCGTCTCTTCGCTGATCCAGGAGCATGCAAAAATAATCAGCAAGCCGGCCGGTAGTAGTCGGCTGCTCCGAACCGAGTGGCTGCTGGCCGTCACGATGATGCTTGCGATAAGCAGGACGGTGTCATAAATCGGAACGTATGGTCCAAGGATCAGGGTCCACGTTAGGGTGCATGCCCAAACCAGATCCGGGCGGACTTGGTAGCGGCGCCAAGTCATAACCAGAAATGGCAGGACGGCAAGGGTGCAGAGCATTGCAATCCGCGGCCCAGATCCCGAACCGAAAAGCAATGAAAAGAACGCGGTCAGATCCGAATACTGGGGAAGGGGCCGCAGATGCTCCATGTCGCCAAATGAATAGCGCAAGAAATGGTCGTATGCCATCCAGATGTGCCAACCATAGACAAGACCGGCGGTGACTGCCAAAGCTAATGCGCCGGTCGCAAACCCCAATAGAATTCGAAACTGGCGGCTAAAAAGCAGCATGGGGAGGAGCAGGATCAGTAGGGACGGTTTGTAGGCGCATATCGACAGGGCAAGGCCGCTGCAAAATAGATTTCCTAACTTGACTTCGCTAAGCGCGACCGCAATCGCGGCGAATCCCAAAACGGATAGCTGTCCGGTTACCCAAGTGTTGTAAATAAAGGGAAAATACGCAAGCGCGAAAGGCGCCATGACAGTGGCAAGCTGGCGGTCGTGCCGGAGAAAGCGCCTTAGAAGCAACATCAAGGCGAGCAGATAGAGCACCGCCGAGATCGCTTGGTTAACCCGATATGCGGTCCAGAAGGGGAGGCTCGCCATCGGGGCGTAGAGCAGCGCTACGAAGGGCGGATAGGAAAAATAGCCGTGCGCACTGGGGCCGCCGGGCAATGGAAAGATCCGCTGGTAGACTTCGGTCTGGACCTTAGGATCGTAGAGGTCGGATGCCGAATGGGCGGCAATCTGAGCGGCGCCGTAAAAGACCAGAAAGTCGGTTAGCCGGGAATCTTTGCTTTTGTGCTCATTCGTTAAGATCGGTAAAAGAATCAGCAGCGCGGCGATCAACCAGATCAGGGCTCGGGTTAATCCGTCTATTCCCGCCGGCACTTTATGATCGTCAACCGAAGCAGCTGTGGGCTCGGGATCTAGTCTCAAAGGCATCGTCGGCGTAAAGGCAATTCGGAGTCCATTAACTCACCTTGTGGTCCCTCCCGAGTGTTGCGACGTATGAATAGGGGCGATAGCATCGCCGTTGTCGCGTGGATAATCTTCGCGGTAAGGGACAATTTTCGGCGGATTACAGTTTGGATATACCAGCCACGCCGTGCGGTTTTTGTAATACTCGAGTAGCTTTCGGTCGCTCGCCGGATCCATCTGGCGTGCCCAAATTACCTTCGATTTGCCGATATTGGCGTCATTATAGACCCAGTCGTTGAGCATGTGGCTCGGAGAGTACGGCACAACCGCAAGCTGCGGCCCGGGTAGGCTTTCAAGCTGCTTCAAAACTTGAGCCCGCTCGAGGCCAACTGGCGCCGCACCGTACCATGAGTGGGTGATCGTTCGTCCGGCCCCAATGTCGATATGCAACGGCTGGGCAAAGACACGTAGCAGGGCAAGAGCAACGCAGAGGACCGGGATAGCGCGTACCAGAAACAATCCGGACGCCCCCCGCACACGAAGGTGACGCATGCACTGGAGCAGGATCGCATAGACCAGCACTGTCGCCGGCGCGAGATAGTGCTCTAAAAAGAAAGTCTCCACCGCCAGTCCTACGGCGACAATTGCCGCGGTGAGAACCAAATTTCGGATACGCCGGTCGCGGAACGCCCAGGGCAGCATAACCAACGGCGGAAGCAGCGCGAAGTTTAAATAGAACAGAAAAGCTGCAACTCCCGTAACCGCTCGATCATTCAGAAATCCCGCTACGGAGTGAGTCTCGTCGCGGTACAGACGCAGCTCCGATCCGAATTCCGAGCCGGCGTAGAAATCGTGCATGATGCGGTGGCGGTAAACGGGCTCAGGCTGAAGTGGCTGCCATATGAAATGCTGGACAACGGCATAGGTGTCGCGGTTGACCTTATACGGCGGTGTAAACACATTTCCGAACACCCGGTAGTCGTAGTAGCCCATAAACGCGAACGTGGCAGCCAAAACCATCACCGCCGGCATCGTTCGCCGGAAAAGCACCCCTCGCGGCGCATGCCTTAGCGTGCCGCGGTGTGCTTCAGCCCGCGGTACTGCGGGGTTCACTATAGGCTCCTTAAATCGCCACCACCCAAGAGCAACAACGGCCGGTATCGACACCAGCAAACCTTCGTACGGGCGGCTCGTTGCCAAAATCGCCATCCCGAGACCCATCCAAAAGAAGTCGCGTGCACGGCAGTAGCGTTTAATCCGCGGCAGTGCACCAAGCACGAGCGCACCGCCAAGCGCCGCTACCGCTCCCGCGCCTGTATAGGTATCGATCCAATAGCTGAACAACGCCAACCGAAGCACCGCAACCATGCCACCGAGCAATGCCCATCCCGGAGGCAGCCAGCCTTGCAACATCCAGCAGATCGCCGCACACATCAAGCTGCAAGCTGCCAGAATTCCATACCAGGGATGCCCCGCAAGAACCTGTCCCGCGGCCATAATCAAGCCTTGAGCCGGGAAATACATCGACATGTAAGTCGGCTTCATATCGATGTGAAAGCTCTCAAAATGCGGCCACATCGCGGGCGTTGGATTAGTCAATCGGCCATGAGCGAAAGTATCTGCGGCCAGGAGGAAGCTGAAATCGTCGTGAATATAAGGCTGTGGGATCGGTGATACGGGAAGAATAAGGAGTCGGAGCGTGCATGCTATCGCACCGCAAAGGAAGACCGATAAAGCTCGCCTCCGGGCAATGTTGCCTAAGAGCCGTTCAAGTCTTAAGAATATTTTTGAACCGGCTTGCGGAATACAGAATGCAAGCGCAACCAGTATAAGCGTAGAGCCAAGCTCAATGATAAGAAGAGATGGACCTGAAGAGGCGTGGTTCACAGCAGCCCAAATTCCGGGACTTCAGGGCCGAAGAGAGCGGAATCCAAATCGACCCACTCCCTTCGGAAGCGATTCGATTAGCTGATTTTGTTGTTGATCGCCTGAGTAACGGTTCCCATGACGTTGTTGATGCCGTTCGCCAACGTGCCCATACCGGCCGTAAGCCCCAGCACAACGATCATGATGACCGCGGCGTATTCCACCAGGTCTTGGCCGTTCTCTTCTTTGATTGTGTTCCAGAGAACCTGCTTTTTCACATACAACTTCAAAAGCGTATTGCGCATTCAAGTTTTCTCCTATACTTAGATCTTGTCCTTACCCGAGGATAAGTACGCCGTCTTCTCACGCAATTCGCCAGCCAAATAGGAAAACCCTTTAGAACGTTTACCTCTTGGGGCCGGTGCGCCGAAAGCGCCTTCGACCTGTACACACCCGTTTACAGCCAGCCGCCCGCCGTCAACCCCCGGTGACAACGAAGGCGAAGTTTTTATTCGCCGCGCTTGCAACAAATTACGGCGATTCTCTACCTTCCGCCGCTCGGCTCTGCCCTACCTTGCGTTCAGATATGACACCTCGCTCTCTCCGCCGCGCCGCCGAGCGCAAAGCCCGCAAACTCGCCCGTAAAGCCGAGAAAGGGCTCCTGAGACAAACCGCAGCCGTCACCGAACCCGATCTGCCGCCCCCGGCAACCGAACCGGACATCCAACTGGAAGCCTTGCCTCCGGTACTGCTTCCGGAGCCGACCTACCCAGAGGATGAGGCAGCGCCCTTCAGCGCGCCGAAGGTTGAACTGGCTGAGGCCATGCCTTTGAGCGTGCCGAAGATGCAAACAATGTCGGCGTCCCCCGCCCGTCTTGCCGCCAACCAGGCCAATGCCCGGTTGTCAACGGGTCCGCGTACTTCCGCAGGTAAGGAGATCTGCAGCCTGAACGCTCTCAAAACCGGGCTCACTGGCCGCACCGTCCTGCTCCCCTCCGAGGACGCCGAGCAATATCGCCGGCACATCGACCGCTTCTTCGCCGAATACAAACCGGCCGATGACAAAGAACGCGATCTCGTCCAGATCATCGCCGATACCGCTTGGCGTCTGCTCCGCATCTCCGCGCTCGAAACCAACCTCTTCGCGCTCGGCCGTGTCCACTTTAAAGATATGTTCCAGGACGAGGCCGCCGAACTCCGCCCCGGCCTGATCGAGGCCCATACCCTCGTCGCCTTTCAAAAGCAGTTCACGAACCTCGGCATCCAGGAATCCCGCCTCCTCCGCCGCTTCGAAAAGACCCGCGCCGAACTGGCCGCTCTCCAATCCCAACGCCACGAAGCGGCCGCACCCCCCAGACCCACTCGGTCGGTTGGGTCCGAATTTTCAACTCCACCTGTGGCGCATGCTTCAGCGTGCAGCGGATTTTCAAATCCGCCCGCTGGCCCGTCCACCGTGAGCCAACAGCCGCGCCTCGAACCCCGAAAGCTCACAGCTAACATATGAAAGGTAACCTTCCTTGAAAGCTGATCGCTGACCGCTAACAGCTACCGTATACACTTCCCGAGAATCCCTGTATACAGACGTTGACAGCAACCCGCAGCCCTGCAGGTAAAGCGCTGATATTACAAGAGTTTGCTGTGGCTTGCAAATTGCCTTATGAGTCGGCGTGCCGATGCACTCCATCGCCTGGTGGCCTGTTGTCCTCGCAGTCATGTTGGCTGCGCTCTGGGATCTCCGCACCCGCCGGATTCCCAATTGGCTTGTGTTCCCGTTCCTTCTGAGCGGGTTAGTGGTCTCCACCGTGGTCGATGGCTGGAGCGGGCTCGAGCAAAGCGCGCTAGGTCTCCTACTCGGAGCCGTCCTGTTGGGCGTCTTCTATCTGCTCGGCGGAATGGGTATGGGAGATGTGAAACTCTGCGCGGCCGTCGGCGCTTGGGTCGGTCCGCATCAGTTAGTCCTCGCTATTGTTTTCATGGGCCTGGCCGGCGGCATCATGGCCTTCGCCTGGGCGATCTTCGGCGGGTTCTGGAGGGAATCGCTCACCGGCACAGCGGACTTGATCTTCGGTTTTCGGAAACGCGGTCTCCGGCCGCACGGCACGCTCGTTCTGGCTAATCCCGCGGTGCGAAAAATGCCGTACGCGCCCGCCATCGCCATCGGCGCAATCCTTTCGTTCTTCGCGCTGCCCTGAAGCATGAGATATGCGATATGACACACAACACGAGCTGCAGGGATGAGAACACGCTAATGTCCACGTTTATGCGCGATACGGAATCCCTGAGCATGAGCGCGCTCTCGCTCGTCCTCATCGCTCCCCACGACGAACGCCGGCGCGGACTCGCCAAATCGTTTGCCGGTCCGCAGGCCGCCATCGCGCGCGAGTTCGCGCACTATCCGCCGATCGATGAACTCGCCGACCTCATCCAGGCCGATTACGACGTCGTGATCGTCGACCTCGACCCCAACCCGGAGCAGGCGCTCGACGTCGTTGAAAACCTTTGCGCCCGGACCAGTTCCGCCACCGTGATGGTCCACGCCGCCCGCGTGGATTCCGAGCTGCTCGTGCGCTGCATGCGTGCCGGAGCCCGCGAATTTCTCACCGAGCCCTTGCTTCCAGGCGCCATCGGCGAGGCTCTCGTCCGCGCCTCCGTCCGCCGTGACGAAGTGCGCCGCCACAAAACCGCAACCGGAAAGCTGTTCGTCTTCGCCGGCGCCAAGGGCGGCTCCGGAGTAACTACCGTTGCCAGCAACTTCGCTGTCGCGCTCGCCGCATACAGCGGGGTGGCGCTGCCCCAACAGGGCAAAGTCGCACTATTGGATCTGGATCTGCATCTCGGCGATGCCGCCCTCGCCTTGGGCATCTCGGCCAAATTCTCCGCGCTCGACGCGCTCGAAGATCCCCAGCGCCTCGATGCAGAGCTGCTCGCCGGATTGATGACGAAGCACGATTCCGGGGTCGCCGTGCTCGCCGCTCCCGATGACATTCCCTCCGCGGTGCCGTCAAAGAATGACATCGACCGCCTGCTGCGTGTCGCCCGCGAAGACTTCCCCTATGTCGTGGTCGATGCCGGTTCGCATCTGGTCGATCTCTACGAGCCGCTCTTCGCCGCCGCGAATGCCGTCTATCTGGTTTCTCAGGTCAGCGTTGCCGATCTGCGCAACGCCAACCGATTCATCTCGCGTTACTTCATGGGAGTTGCGGCCGAGAAGCTCGAACTCGTCTTGAACCGCTATCAGCCGCGGAGTCTCGAAATCGACGAGTCTGCGATTACAAAAGCGCTGACCCGTCCGGCGAAGTGGAAAGTCCCGAACGATTTTGCCGCTGTCCGCCGCGCGCAAAACGCAGGCACCCCGCTTGCTCTGGAAAAGAGTGCCGTCGCGCGTGCGCTCGCGGAAATGGCCGCGGCCGCCGCAGGCCAGAACTCCGGCCCGGAAAAGAAAAGAAAGTTCGGTCTATTCGGATGAAAAAAAGGAATCAGCCTCTAGAACTGAGCCGGAAGCGTAAGCGCCCTAGTCCGGATGAACCTTGGTCCTTTATCAACCGCCGACACAGAGCCGCGAGCGCAGCGACCGGAGGGTTTGCTCATTTCACAACCCGACCGAAGGGAGGCACCGCTGCAAGCTGACTGCTGATCGCTGACCACTGATCGCTAATAGCTAACAGCTTCTTTCGCCATGGAAAAACTCAACTTCGAGCAATTCAAAGCCGACGTCCACCGGACTCTCATCTCCAAACTGGACCTCGAAAAGCTTTCCACGGTCCAGAACAGCAAAGCCCGCCAGGCCGTCGCCCAGCTCGTCCACACCATCATCGCCGAGGGCAAGCTGCCCCTGAGCGCCGTCGAAAAAGAGAAGATGCAGACGGATCTGCTCGACGAAGTCTTCGGCCTCGGGCCGCTCGAAGCTTTGCTCCGCGACCCGAAAATCTCCGACATCCTGGTCAACAACAAGAGTATGGTTTACATCGAGCGCGGCGGGCTTCTCCAAAAAACCGACATCGTCTTCCGTGACGACCGCCACATCCTGCAGATCATCGATCGCATCGTCTCCAAGGTCGGCCGAAGAATCGACGAATCCTCGCCCATGGTCGATGCCCGGCTTCCCGACGGTTCGCGCGTCAACGCCATCATTCCGCCGCTCGCGCTCGACGGCCCTGCGATCTCCATCCGCCGCTTCGGCACCGGTCCGCTGAATGCCAATGCGCTCGTCGAGTTGAAAACCGCCTCGGCCGAAATGTTGGAACTGCTCGCCTCCGCCGTGCGTGCGCGCATCAGCATCCTGATCTCGGGCGGCACCGGCGCCGGCAAAACGACGTTCCTGAACATGCTCTCGCAGTATGTTCCCAATACCGAGCGCATCGTCACCATCGAAGACGCCGCCGAGCTGCAGCTTGCCCAGGAAAACCTGGTTCGCCTCGAAACCCGCCCGCCGAACGTCGAAGGCCAGGGCGCCATCCGCCAGCGCCAACTGCTCATCAATAGCCTGCGTATGCGTCCCGACCGCATCATCATCGGCGAGGTGCGCGGCGACGAAGCCTTCGACATGTTGCAGGCCATGAACACCGGTCACGAAGGCTCCATGACCACCATTCACGCCAACAGCACGCGTGATGCGCTGTCGCGCCTGGAATCCATGGTCGCCATGACGAATATGAATCTGCCCGAGAAGACCGTCCGCCACCAGATCGCCTCGGCCATCAGCATCGTGGTCCAGTGCTCGCGTCTGAGCGACGGCACCCGCAAGGTCATGAGCATCTCCGAGATCACCGGCATGGATGAAAACGTGATCAGCATGCAGGAGATCTTCACATTTAAGAGGAAAGGCATCGGCCCGAACGGCAACGTCATCGGCACGTTCGTTCCCAGCGGCATCCGCCCCAAGTTCCTGGACCGCCTCCGCGTCGCCGGCATCCAGCTCCCCGGCTCGCTCTTCGAAACCTCCCTGGAGGTGGCGTGATGAAAAGCCATCAGCGATCAGCAATCAGCGATCGGCTTTTAGCTGTTAGCTCTCAGCCATCAGCTAACAGCTTTCTTACAGCTAACAGCTGCCCGCTGACCGCTGTCCGCTTTCTTTCTTCGAGGCCCTTATGCTCCTAGCCGTCATCGTCTTTCTCGGTGTCTTTCTCCTCGCCGCTCTCCTCATCGCCGCCAGCGGAACCGGCGCGTCCGAACGCGCGAAACAAACCATCTCCCGTCTGGAGGCTCTCGTAGTCACAGAACGCCTGACCAAGAAAGACGAGCAGATCAACATCCAGAAGCAGGAACTGCTCAGCTCCATCCCGCTCTTCAACCGCATTCTTCTCCATCTCGAACTTGCGCCGAAGCTGCGCCGTCTGCTCTATCAGGCAAATGTCAAATGGACTCCCGGCGGCCTCCTGCTCATTTCGTTTGCGATCTGGGCGGTTGCCGCCTACATAATCGATCTGCGAACCGGAATATTTTGGTTTTCGGTGGCTCTCGCATTGGTCCCCGCTGGTGCCCCGTTCGCCTTTGTGCTTTGGAAGCGCGACCGACGTTTTCAAAAATTTGAGGAGCATCTGCCCGAAGCCCTGGACTTAATGGTAAGCGGCTTGCGAAGTGGCCACAGTCTGGTTTCAGTTTTGGGCTTGGTTGGAAAGGAAACCCCCGACCCGGTTGGTCCCGAATTCCGCATCTGCTATGACGAGCAAAATTATGGCCTCGAACTGCGCACCGCTCTGGAGAACCTGGCAGTTCGCGTGCCCATACCCGACGTCCGTATCGTCATGACCGCCATCCTGATCCAGAAGGAGACCGGCGGCAACCTCGCCGAAGTGCTGGAAAAATGTGCGCAGGTCATTCGCGAGCGCTTCCGTTTGAAGCGGGAGATTCGCACCAAAACGGCACAAGGCCGCCTGAGCGGATGGGTCCTGGCCTTAATGCCAGTGACTCTTGAAATACTTCTTTATCTGGTCAGGCCCGATGTGGCTAGCTTGCTCTGGAAGAAGCCGGTAGGCGTGAGAATGATACAGATCGGGCTCGTCATGATCACAATCGGCGCTTTGATCATCCGGAAGATTGTCCGGATTCGTGTGTGAGGAATTATGGGACTTGCTGTTGTTGCGTTTATAGCCATTTTCATTCTGATCGGCAGCGCCGGCCTTCTCATCGCCTACCGAGCGAGCATGGCGCACCGCCTCTCCGTCGCGGTCGATCCGGACACACCGCGCCACGGTTGGTGGGATAAGCTCAAACCCAACCGCGCCGGAGACTCCCTCAAGGCCGCCGTCCAGCCGTTCGACAAATTGCTGCCGAAGAGCCCGCAAGAAGTATCAGTAGCTCAGAAACGCCTAATTCGTGCGGGCTTCCGTCAGGATTCGCATCTGCGGATCTTGTACGGCTCCAAAGTCGTGGTCCCGCTCTTATTGTGTGCGATCGTGGCGCTGAGCGGCTCCAGCCATAGTTTCATGATGTACATCCTCGCTCTGGGCTTGGGCTATCTGCTGCCGGATTTCTGGCTCGGGCGCCGAATCAAGAGCCGCCAGACGGAAATCCGCCTCGGCCTTCCGGATTTTCTCGATCTGCTTGTGGTCTGCATCGAAGCCGGCTTGAGCTTGGACCAGGCGCTCGCCCGTTCTGCGGAAGAAATGAAGGTTAGCTACCCGGAGGTGGGCGACGAGATGGGATTGGTCATTCTCGAACAGCGCGCTGGCCGTCCTCGTTTAGACGCCTGGAGGAACCTCGCGGAACGGGTCGATATAGAAATTATCCGGACTCTGGTCGCGGCGATTGTACAAGCCGATCAGTTCGGAACCAGCATTGCCAAAACGTTGCGGGGTTATGCCGATGGCTTGCGTGTGCGGCGGCGACAGCAGGTGGAGGAAATGGCTGCAAAGATGCCCGTGAAATTGATATTTCCGCTGGTTTTCTTCATCTTTCCCACGCTGTTTATTGTGGCGCTCGGACCAACGGTTCTCGCGATAGGAGATGCTTTCCAGAAGTATTTTAAGTAGTTCATCAGAAAGGAGAAAGAAATGGACAACGTAACTCTCATCAGAATCATTGCTGGTATCTTGGCCGTGATCGTACTGCTGTTTCTCATCCAGCGTCGTCGTAAGCGGGTTCGCTAGATTATGCGAGCCCGGTTTCACCGCCGGGCTCTTTCTTTTCTACTTTGTTTCGCGAACAGAGCCGCGACGCAAGGAACGTAACAGAGCCGTGACCGCCAGGGAGCGGACCAGAGCCGTGACCCCGCAAAGCGGGGGAACGGTTGACGGAACCCCGACCGTTAGGGAGGGAAGCATTGCCTGATTTGGATTTACTTGAAGGAATCGATCACTTGTCCGTTGCCAACAAATCTTCGGCCCGCTGTTACTGCGTCTTCAATAAGACTCGGGAGTCTTTCTTGAGCCTCAACGTTGCCCCGGCGGATACCCACCTTACCCGGCTGAGGGGTATGGCTGGCCGCTTTCGGCTAAAGGCCGACGAGGGTATCTGGGTCATCCCCTCCCGGGGCGTACACACCATAGGCGTATTCGTTGCGATCGACTTGATTTACCTCGACGCGAGCAATCGGGTGATCCACCTGATCGAATCTTTCGGCACGTTCCGCATCGGTCCCATTCGCGCCAACTGCGCCAGTGTCCTGGAGCTGCCGACCCGTACCATTTACTCGTCTCAGACGCAAGTGGGCGATGAATTGCTCATCTGCTTGCCGGAAGCGATGCAGGAATATCTCGGCGAAACCGGCAGCAAGACTCAGGCGAAGACAGCCTCCACTTAGACCTATGCCCGGCACGACTCCAATTTATCTGTGGCGCACGCACTCTTGCGTGCCGCTTCGAGACTCGTCTCGAAGCTTGGCTCTGCTCTGGTCGCAGCTCCGCTGGTTTGTGGGGCAGGCTCTCAGCCTGCAGCGGCCTCGCAGGCCGCCTGTTCTGGTCTCTCGCGCTCCCCAATGCCACAGACCATCGCCTTCCGTGGTCCGTCGCTCTCTCCGTGGCGCAGGCACTCTTGCCTGCCGCACCGGCACTCATGCCGCTGCCCGTTCCAACAACGGCCAGGCACTGGTCGAGCTTGCCGCCGTAATTCCGATCCTTTTCCTGCTCATTGCGCTTTCCATTAACTTCGCAGTGTGGCTGGGCGGCTGGATCCAGACGGAAAATGCCGCCCGTGCAGCAGCCGACTATGCCATTCTTAGTGGGTCTTCCGCCGGTCTGCCGCCCACCGCAACCGCGAGCAGTTTGCAGGCGCTCGTCTCCTCCGATTTGACTTACTTACCCGGCGTCAGCAGCTCAAACCCCAAGGTCTGCATTCAGGAAAACAACAACGGGACGATTATTGTTCTAATGGAAGCACCGAGCGGGGCGTGCGCTACGGCCAACGCCAACTATGGCTCTCCACCCGCGGATCCCGAGGCAAAGTCATCGGGAGGTACGCTGACCTACCCCAACATTACGGTCGATATCACCTACACATTTAACCCGATTTTCTCCGTGCTGCCTCTGTCCAACACCATTCACAGGCGCACCGTAATGAGGATACTGTAATGAGATCCCGAACCGGATTTCGCGACTGTCGCGGGCAGGCCCTTGTCGAGTTTGCCCTCTGTGCTGTCATTCTGCTCGCTCTTCTCTTTGCTGTCGTCGAGTTCGGCCGCATGATGCTTTGCTATACGACCATAGCCAACGCTGCACGCATCGGCGCTCGCTATGCGATCACTCACGGAACGATTCCGGGCAGTACGAACGCCACCAACAGCGACGTGAACAATATGCAATCGAGTGTTCAGTCGGTCGTAAATGGATTCCTGGCCGCCGGTACGGTAAACGCTGGTGCCGCAACCGTGACGGTAGCGTTTCCGGCATTAACCTGTGCCGGAGCAAATCCAACCGACACCTGTACAGGCACGACCCCAGGACAACGAGTCAGCGTCACAGTCTCTTATCTGTACGATCCACTGACAAGCTATTTCCCTCTTAGCGGCATTCGCCTGACAGGCACGAGCGAGGGCGTAATCACATGGTGAAGAAAGCGGTCCAAAAGAGGAAAAGCGAAGCCGGACAAGCGGTCCTCGTCGTCGTTGCAGCGATCAGCATCTTTTTGCTTGGCGCCGTGGGGCTGGCTGTAGACGGCTCACATCTGTATGCCCAGCGTCAGGCGGCCCAAGCCGCGGCAGACGCCGCAGCCCAGGCTGCGATTGTCAGCATTTTCAATGGCACCAACTCCGGTGCTTTAGGCAGCGCTTCCGCGTACTGGTGCACCACCTCTGACAGCACGAGTCCGTGTGTCTATGCGCGTATGAACGGCTTTGGCGTGAGCGCAACCAGCACCAATTGCACCTCAGGCACTCCCGCCAACGATTGTATCTACGTAGAGCCCAACCCCTCGGGCGTTACCGTCTCCAATCTGACCAACGCATTTCCCATCAATCTGGTCCGCGTTACCATTACCAGGCCGGTTGGAATGACACTGATGCGGATGTTGGGTCTGACTAGCGCAACCGTGAGCGCCAACGCTACCGCTGCAATCGTAGACATCATGTCGCCGGTGCCGATTCTCGTCACGCATCCATCAAACCCCAACACCTTTTCATTCAATGGAGGAGTCACCATTCAGATTTGCGGTGGTCCTGGAAGAAGCATTCAGGTGAACTCGACAAATACGACGACCCAAAATATCAGCGGCGGTTCCAACTTGGTTGACCTGTCAAGAGCCGGACCAAATGATCCGGGCAACTGCACGACGGGAACCGGAGCGGGTTTCGGCGATGCCGGCGGCCCCGCCGCGCCTCTGTTCAATCTCTCTTGCGTGAATGACAGCATCGCGACCTGCACCTCGTCTAGCGGCGTTTACTATCAGGGCGCCACAGACCCCATCGACGACCCGCTTGCAGGTGTCCCCCCACCGGATGAGCCTATGGCTTTTCCTCGCTCTGGGCCATATCTCCACCTCGGTGCGGGAAGCACGGGCAGCGTTCCAACGCAATACGTCAGCTCCGGCCAAGTCACGTGCCCCTCATCCAACTCTCCTGGGGGTTGCGACTTCTTCCTTCCCGGCGACTACGCGGGCGGAATTACTGCCACCGGCAGCAGCAACTATTTGGCATACTTCTTCCCCGGAGTCTATTACACAAAGAGTACCGGATTTATTGGCGGCGCGAATGGAACAATGGCGATGTATCCCGGTGCCAGCCCCGATACTTCCAGCACGCCTTGCGGTACAGGTTCTGGCATGCTGGTTTACAACACCGGAAGCGGACTGTTTATCGTAGGAAAGAATGCTGGCGCTAGCCTGCTGGGGGCCGACCCAAGCTCTTGTTACAAAGGTATACTTTTCTTCCAAGACCGTAATGCACCTGCTCACACAACGAAAAATACTGATGATCACATCATCGGCGGCGGAGGCGCGTTACAGCTCAGCGGCACGATATATATAAATAATTCGCTGTCAGTGATGACTGCGGATCCCACGCACTATCAATTAGTGCAATTGCAAGGTGGTGGAGGTAACAACACGCTGATCCAGGGTGAAATCATCGTCAATGAGCTGCTCCTTGGAGGAAACGGAACGATTCGAATGAATCTGAATCCAGCGGCTCTTGCGCCAGTCCACCAAATCGCGCTCGTTCCACCCATGTAACCTACTCCACCTCTCTCGGAATAATCAGCAGCACCTCGACGCTCACCGGTACTCCATCCCGGCTCGCCGGGCGGAACGCCCAGAGCTTGAGCGATTGCAGCAGCAGCTCCTTCTTGTCCAGCTCGTCCGGATAAACCATCGTGAGATGCTCGAACTTACCCGCCGCGGTAAGCATCCCGTGGACGATGATGTAGTCCGGATCGGAGGCGCTCCATTGGTCCGGCCGCATGATCAGAAACGGCCACGGCGCTTTTACCGGAACGGTGCTCCGGCCGGTTGCGCCCTTCGCCAGGCAATATTGCAGGATCCAGCTCTTGCGCAGCCCTACCTTTAGATAAACCGTGTACACCACCTTGCCGCTCAGCGCCCCCGCCGCTTCCGGATAGGCGGAGGCGGCAGCCGAACCCAGCACCACTACGCCAAACGTTCCTTCCTTCGGAAGGTCCAACCGCGTCACGCCCGCGAGCTTCGGTTCGCCCGTCAGTGCTCCGGGCGTTCCGGTCGCCGTCCATTGGCCCGTCGCCGCCGGCGGTTTTGCTGCCGCCGCCACCGCGCTTTGGCTTTGCTTCGAAGCGCCCGCGGCCGGTCCGCTCGCAGCCAATTGCTGCCCGCCCGTGCCCGCTCCTGCCGTCCGCCCTTTGGGCGATCCCACGGTCTCCGCATCCGCGGGTGCGATCTGGTTCGCCGGCGGAAGCACTAATAAGGTCGTGGACCTTAGTGGCTTGAGCGGCAGAGAAATGAGATCCGCCGGGCTCGGCTGAGCCGATTGCGCCACCCCGATCTGTGGAATGGCTTGGGCCGGTTGTTTTCCCGCGCGGGAAACCGGCGACGCCACTGACGGATAGCGCACCAGCTTCGGCATCTCAGTCGTAACCATCGACGCAATATTCAACTCGCCCGGGGTCGTCTCCC
>DASVGP010000234.1:0-74528 GCA_036379475.1 Bryobacteraceae bacterium
GGCGTCCACCACCACCCCAATGGCGAGCGCCAGTCCGCCGAGCGACATGATGTTCGAACTCACGCCCAGCAGGTACATCGGAACAAACGACGCCACAACCGCGATCGGCAGCGTCAGGATGGCGATCAGCGCCGAACGAAAATGCAACAGGAAAACAATGACAACGACACTGACGATCACCACTTCTTCGATCAAGTCACGTTGGAGCGTCGAGATGGAGCCGCGAATCAGTCCCGAGCGGTCGTAGCCCGGCATGATTTCGACGCCTCTGGGCAGAGATGGAGCGATCTCGCGCAACTTCCGCTTCACGCCCTCGATCACCTTAAGCGCATTCCCTCCCTGCCGCATAATGACGATCCCGCCGACCGTCTCGCCCTCTCCGTTCCACTCCGCGGCGCCGTCGCGGACTTCGGGACCGAAGCTGACGATCCCTAAGTCGCGCAGCAGAACGGGCGTGCCGTTGTAATTTCCAACGGGCACGGTTGCCAGATCATTCAGAGTGCGAAGATATCCCAGGCCGCGAATGATGTAGCGCGCACCGCTCAGATCGAGAACCCGGCCGCCCACCTCGTTCGTGCTTGCCTTTACCCGATCGATTATCTTCGAGAGCGGAATGTTATAGGCCCGCAGTTTGTTGGGATCGAGTTGGACTTCGTATTCGCGCTCGAAGCCGCCGATGCTGGCCACTTCCGCCACGCCCGGCACGGTTTCGAGTTCGTAGCGCAAATGCCAATCCTGCAAACTGCGGAGATCGGCCAGGCTGAGATTGTGGCTCTTGTCGACGATCGCGTACTCGTATACCCAGCCGGCGCCGGTGGCATCGGGCCCGAGCGTCGGATGGACATTCTGGGGTAACCGGCCTTGAATCTGTTGTAAATACTCAAGTGCCCGCGAGCGCGCCCAATACAAATCCGTGCCGTCCTTGAAAACGACATATACGTACGAATCACCGAACATGCTCTGCGCGCGGACGGCCTTCACGCGCGGCGCCGCTAGAAGGCTCGTCACGATGGGGTAAGTCACCTGATCTTCGATCACGTCGGGTGGCTCGCCGGTCCAGACAGTGTGGACGATGACTTGTACATCCGAAATATCCGGCAGTGCGTCGAGCGGCACGTGCCGAACAGACCAGATTCCGGCAAGCACGAGCAGGACGACGGCGGAGAAGACGAGAAAGCGGTTGCGGGCGCACGCTTCGATGATCCGCGAGATCATTTCACATGGCCCCCGCTGCGTTGAAGCTGAGCTGTTTGGTTGCCAGCATCTGTCCGTTCTTGCGCGCCGTAATCGTCACCTGCCAAGTTCCGCCACTGGGAAGAGTAGCCGTGCCTCGATAAACACCGCTGCCGGAATCGACGAGTTTCACGGCGGCGGTCTTTGCGCTCATGCCCATAGCTGGCATCGCCGGCATGAAGAGGCGGACTGTCACGTCGGCGCCGTCGACCGGCGCACCGTTCTCCATGAGTTTCACCTGAAATTGGTCGTTACCCTTGTGCGGCGGGGTTGGATTGGTCGTGAACTGTATTTGCGCTCGGGAAGGCTGCGCAGTGCGGCCCGCGCCGGGTGGCGGGGGTCTGTAGGAACCGGCGGCGGCCTGTAACTGGCTATCCGCATCGACCAGGAAATTCGCCGAGGTCACCACGCGCTGGCCGGTTTTCAGCCCGCTCAGCACGATAATGTCGTCGCCAACGCGCGGTCCAACAGTTACTTCCTGGGGAATGAGGCGCCCGCCGCCTTGATTGATAAAGGCGACCGCCTGCGTGCCGGTTTGCAGAATCGCGGATGCCGGCACCACCAGATGCCGCCCCAGATTCGTCTTCAGATCTGCATTGACGTACATTCCGGGCTTCAAGTCGAGATCAGGATTCGCAATCTCGAGCCGTACTTGCACGGTCCGAGTCGCTTCGTCCACTTGCGGCAGAATGCTTTCGATCCGCCCGTGAAAGGTGCGCCCCGGATACGCATCCACGGTAATTTCCACCGGGTCGCGCGGCCTGAGGCGCCCCGCGTCATTCTGGAATACCTGCGCATTTACCCAAACTCTTGAAAGATCGGCGATTGTGTACAGTCTTGTGGAAGGCTGAACGTACAAGTTGGGTAACGCATTCAAGGTCGTAACGTATCCGGAAGCGGGCGAATCCATGGTCAACTCCGTGATCGGCTTCCCGGTACTCTCTAAGGAGTCGATCTGGGTTTGCGAAATATTCCATTGCTCCAATCGCGCTTTGGCGGCTGCCTTCAGCGCCTTCGCTCCGGACGCTACATCCGCAACGGTGCTGTTTTCGAGCTGCGACTCATCTCGCTGCGCCAGCAGATATTCGTTTTGTGTTGCCGCTAACTCCGGACTATAAATTGTGAAGAGCGGCTCTCCCTTTTTTACATATTGATAAGGCGCATTCACAAAGACTTTCCGTATGTATCCCGAGAATCGGAGCTGAACGTATGAGACCAGGCGCTCATCAATCTGTACGATTCCGGTTGCGCGAATGTCGTCGTGCACCTGCTTCCGTTCGACCGTGCCCACCTGGACGCCGATGCTCTGCATACGCTGCGGGGAAAGCTGCACGGGCGCGAGCGGCGGGTTGCCGGAACGTGCGGCAAAGGCCTGCGGCGCCGCAGTTCCGACCGCGGCCGGCTGAACTCCGGCTGGAGCTGCAGAATGCGGCTTCCGCGCGGCGTAGAAATAGAAATAGATTCCGGCCGCGCACGCGATGGAGGCTATCCACACCAGCGATGTACGTACAACATACTTATTCATCGCAATTTCACCCCCGTCAGGGTCTCCAGGCTTGCAATCGCGGCTTGATGATCGAAAAGCGCCCGCGCATATTCGCGCTTGATCTCCAATAAGTTGTTGAACGAGGTCAATACCCAATCGAGCTGGCGCTGGTTCGATTCGTAGTCCGCGAGCATTGCCTTGTAAGTGGCTTCGGCCTGTGGAATCAATCCTTGCCGGTATTCCTTGGCCTGTTCGGCTGTGCCGGCGGCAACCGCATATTGCTCCTGCACCTGAGCCTGCTGCTGCTGTATTTGTGCCTCCAACCGGTAACGCGAGCTGGTGGCAAGTTCTTCCGCTTCTTCGACCGCCGCTCGGGTGCGCTGCCGGCGCTGAAAAATCACGTTGAACGTCAGCATGTAATAGGCGGGATAACGATCGCCCGTCCTCTCGAACATGTACCCAACGCTGAAATCCGGCTTTCCGGAGCGCTCGGCTGAGCGCACGTCGGCATCTCCCTTGAGGACCTTGGTCGCATCCACCTGGACTTCCGGATTTTGCTTGCGCGCAAATGCCAGCAGTTCGCGTGAGCTATAGCGAAGCTTGCCGGCCGTTAGCGGCGCGGCGACGATATCCGGCGATTCCTGCGGCCTTCGCAGCAGGCGCTTCAGATCTGCCTCGGTTTGCGCCACCTCTTCGTGACGCAGCGTCAGCTCGCGAACGAGTTTCGTGCGTTCGAGCTGCGCCTTCAATACGTCTGCCTGATCACCCGCACCCGTTTGGTATCGATACAGTTCGCTTTTCGCCAATTGGCCCAGCGTGCGGCGGCTGTCCTCGAACAGGGCGATCATCTGCTGCAAGTAAGCCAGGCGGAAGTAATCGGCTTTGATCTCATCGGCAACGGCTGCTTGCGTAGCTCCCATTTCGGCATGCTGCACACCGGCTGCGCGGTCCGCCGCTTCTCCTTTGAGCCGGAGCTTGCCGGGAAACGGTAGCTTCTGTGAGACGCCAAATCCGACATAAGCGAAGTTACTTGTATTGAATCCGGACCAGGGTTTGGCGCCGCCCACACTGAAATCCTGCAGCGTAAATTTCGGGTTCGGCAGTGTGGTCACTTGCTTGCGCACATGGGTGGCGGCGCGCCATGCGTGGCGGGCCGCGGCGATGTCCGGATTATTTCGCGCCGCTTCGGCCAAAAGGTCCGAAAGTGGCGTAGGCTTCTGTGCCCATACGGGCACAACGGACGCAAATACGCTCGCGGCCGCGAGTATAACGACTCCCTGCATAGACAAATCTCCAGTTATCGGTTGAAAAACAGGTAGCGAAGTTCGTCACGCCAGCGATCGAGAGCCGCTCCCTGACGGTCGCGGTTCCGTAAGTAGCAGTCACAACGACGGCACGATCAGAGCCCGAGCGCCGGGACGGGCAGTGAAGAACTTCAGCTAACGAAACGCGGAGATCTGTCTAGATTCTGAGGATGGGAGATGGATGGGAAACTGACGCGAGGACGCGATATTCCGCGCGCGGTACGGAGGATCGAATCGATACCGGAACAACCCTGACGCGCACGCTATCGGCCGGCAGCGGCATAGTTTGCGGCTGAACCATCGTAATCTGGCCTGCGTGCGCCTTCATTTGGCAACACTGTTGGGGAACCGGCATCTTCATCACGCTGCAGTCGCCGTTCATGCGCTTACAGCACGCCGCCGCGGCGGACGGCCGATGGCTAGGCAGAACGCAAGCCATCGCCGGACTCAGCAGCGCCAGCATTAAAACCACCGCCGCCCCCATTCGGTAGATTGCGTTCATTGCTTTCCAGTTTACCCGAGACAATTCGGGCACCACAAAGCGGAAGGCCGGACGGCGAACCATCCGGCCTTTGTCGCTCTACTGCATGGGTCTATTTCGGACAGCCGAGGGCACGAACTTCGTCCTCGTTGACCGGTTGAGCACTCTGGGCCGCCGGAGGCAGAGTCTGGACGTTCTTCGGAACCAGATAAACCTCCACACGGCGATCGCGGTCGGCTTCGGAGACTTTCGCCCCGCGCCGTTCTTTCGTCGGCGGTAGGTTCGAAGTTCCGCAGAGGCCCGGACGCGGCTCGGAGCTTTGCTGCGTGCCCACCCAAACCACTTTGATATTGGCTGGGTCGACCTTGCCGCAAGTAGCGGTTCCGCCGCTGAGCACCGCGGCTGCATTGAGCACGCGCTGCTCGTCGAGCGGACGCCGTACGCGGTGTCGCACGTGACGCCGGCCACGCGTTACCGTTTCGTAGGCGGTCACATTGGCGCGTTCGTCAGTGGCGCGATGGCCAACCAGAACGACATCGTAATCGCCGCTGGTCGCGCGCGGAGCCGCCTGATCGATGAGAATGTCCTTCCCGCAGTTATTCACGCGCGCCCGGTTCTTCGGGAACACGATATCGTCGAGCCGGACAAACGGCGGCGTATAGTTCACGGTGATCGTCGTTGACTGAGAAGCGGTCTTGCCGGTCTGATCCGTGACTGTAACGGTCGCCGTAACGGTCTTGGTTTGCGCCGTCGGACCCTGGAAGTTCAGAGTGGAGGCGTCGAAAGTAGGCGTCGCACTCGTATCGTTGCTTAGGCTGCCTTCGCTGACCGTCCACTTGTAGGTCAGATTGCCGCCGCATGGCCCGGCCGTAGCCGTAGTCGAAAGCTGAGACGTGTGCGGTCCTTGATCCACCGGCGCTACCAGAGAGGCCGGGGTAGCGGTCACGCTGCTGATGGTCGGCGGAGCCGAGTTCACGGTAATAGAGGCGGTTGCGGTCACCGGCGCCGCTGGAGGCGGCGGAGACGGCTGCACCCAGCAGCGCTTGGGGAAGTGGCGCGGCTTCACCGGCGCCGGAGGCGGCGGCGTCACGTCGCGAACCGTCACTTCCACATTAAACGTGCCTTGGTTGTTGGGCGTAAATGTGAAGTCGGGGCTGTCGCTCCCTTCCGTATTTCCGTTGAGTTTCCAGGAGTAAGCCAGCTTGCGGCCTGCGGGCGCTGCGATGTTGGCGTGCAGCGTGACCGGTTTGCCTTGGCAAGCCGTAATGTTCTCGGCGCCGGTAATCGTCGGAGTCGGAAGCGGCGGAGGCGGCGCGGGCGCCGGAGGCATCGGCGGGCACTTGGCCGTTCCTGCGAAAAAGATCAATCCGACCGTTCCCTGAAAGCTGTTTAGCTTGTCATGATCGGGAATATAGATCCCGCCGTTGGGATAGTTGGGCAAGTCGAAGGTTGGGTTGCGCGACCAAAAACCGCGAGCGTCGAAGCGCAGGCCCACGTGAGGGGTGAGATGGACCTTGACACCGCCGCCGTAGTTGAGGCCGACTTGCAGGTTGCTGCCCAAATTACCGCTCATATACTGCGCCTGGCTATTGGGAAAACGCGCAAAGTCTCTCGCTGCCCACGTGGGTTTGAAGTCAATGCCCGTAACGCCTGCCGTGAGGTAAGGCACCACCTTCGAGCCGCGCGGCTTCAAATTGATCACCGGGTTCAGTCCGAAATACCAGATGCGGTTGCCGAATGCGTAGTTGGGCAGCGGCGTCGTCGTGCCGGGATAATTGCCGCTGGAGCGTTTGAACTCCACGTTGCCCCAGGCATAATCGGCCCAAGCTTCGATCCCGAAATACTTGGCGGGATTAAATCCCACGCGTATGCCGCCAACACCGCCGTCAACGAGTTTCGTGGTCAAACCTCGCTGCACTGAGCCGTAGGTTGCGATACCGCCGAAAGGATCTATTTCGATCAGGTCCGGATACTCGTCTTCTGAGCCGCTGGTGGCCGTGTTATTTTTTGCCGTATTTTTATTGGCTGTATTACTAGCCGCATTCTGTGCATAGGCGACCGGGCCGAAGCACAGTGCAGCCGCCAGAATGACCGAATGGATCGGCTTAATTCTGAGCCGAGCTTTCATCTTCTCCTCCAAGCAGAGATGTAACGTACCTCATATTGATGTGGACGGACCCGTTTTCATTACGCCTGTCCGTCAAAACCCAAAGCAGCCCGCCGACAATAACATCGCCAGCGGCTTCTTTCCATTGTCGCAACACCAACCATGATCTTAGCGAAGTCCGGTTAGTGGCGAAAGAGGATCCCCAGCCCATCGGCGATTGCATACAGCCGGTGGGGGCCTGCCGGCGCGGCCCAGAGCTTGCGAATACGCAGCGCCGGAACGGAGGCAGGTGCCTTGGACCAGGATCTGCCGCCGTCGTCTGTGCGATAAAGATTGCCATATTCGACTGCGTAGGCGGTAGGGCCTGCGGTGGGATACAGGACCGAGGTAAACGTATCCACCGGAGTGCGCGGCGCCTTTTCCCATGTTGCACCATTGTTGTTTGAAACGTAAAGGCCGGTCCTCGTTGCCGCAATCAGGCCTGAATTTTCATCCGCCGGAATCGCGATGGAATTGACGTCCGCCAGAGGAAGCGAAGTTTTCACCGCGGTCCAGTGGTCGCCGCAATCGTCGGAGTCAAACAACCCCAGGGTGGTCACGGCAATCAATCGCATGCTGGGAGCGGGCGCCGCGTACAGTGCAGCTACGGCAGTTTGCGGCAGCCCGGCGGATTTCCAGTACTCGCCCATATCCGTGCTTCTCAGCAGCCCGTGATGGGTCGCCAGGAAAAAGAAAGTTCCGCCCCCGTTTGCGACCGAGTAGACACCATTGATCGAGGAGGGATGGAGATAAGAGACTCTGCGGCGCCGGCGCGGCCGCCTCTGCTCTTTCACTACCACGCGTATGGGCAGCGGCTTCCAAATCGTCCCGCCATCGATCGACTTATAGAGGTTTTGTGCCGATGCGGCGATCAGGTCGCGGCTGTTGCTGCCGGCGCCGGCAATCGTTTCCAGATGCACACGGGAAAGCCCACGAACCTTCGAGAGCTGGGTCCAGGAGCGGCCCGCATTGGCGCTGACGAAGATGCCCGTGGTCTCGCCTTCGCTCGGTTCGATCGCCACCAGATCGGAACCCGAGGCCGTGAGCGCGGCGATGCGGCGGTCGGCGAACCCGTTATTGATAGGCGTCAGAGTCTCCGCCTTATCGGCACTCTTGGCGAGGCCCTCGTATTGCATGGCCAGGTACATGGCGTGCGATTTAGAGTGGTCCATCGCGATAGCGTTGACTTGCGTGCGATTCATGAGTCGCCAGGTCTTTCCGTCATTAATCGTCCGGAACAAGCCGGAGGTAGTTCCGGCATAAATGGTTTGGAGATCGAAAGGATCCTGCCGGATCGAGTGCGTGCGCCGCGAGCTGAACGGAATACCGAGCAGCTTGTGCCACTGGTCGCCGCGATCGTCGCTGGAGTAAACGCCGCTGCAGGCGCTGGCGAAGACGCGGCTGGGCAGAATCGGATTGATGAAGATGGAAAAGACATCGGTGTCGTCGGAGATCCCGGCGGGAATCGATTCCCAGGTCTTGCCGCCATCCATGGTTCTCCAGGGCAAATGCGGAGTACCGGCGTAAATGATCTTCGGGTCAGCGGGATCGATCGCTACAGCGGTGATGCCATTCATCGCGTAGTTTTGCGGATCGGAGATGCGAGCCCAGGTCTTGCCAGAGTCCTGGCTGATCTGCACGCCGCGCATCGTGCCCGCCACCATCTCGGCCGGATCGCTCGCCGAGACAGTGAGGGCGCGGATTCCGGTATTGCGCAGGCTCTTATTGAGGGTCCATGTTTCTCCGCCATCGCGGCTTTCAAACAGCGCGCCATCTCCCACTGCGAGCACGCCTACCAAATAATGGTTGGAATCGCTAGGATCGATCAGAATCGAGGTCACCGCCCCGAAAGCGCGCTGGGGCAGATTTAGAACCTGCCAGTTCTGGCCGGCATTATCGCTTTTGAACAGAAGCGAGCGCATGCCGCCCGCCAGCAGAATGGAGGGATTGTGGGGATCGATGGCCAGGGAAAGAGCGGTGCCGCCGAATGGGCCGGCGACCGTCCAATCGTTTGCAGGAGCCGAAGCCGGCGAGGCGGCGGTCGCGATGGCAGCGAACGCGACCGCAAGCGCAGGAAGCAAGCGGTAGGGGCTAATCATTTTCGAGATGTCGTGTTTGATCCAGCTTTATCTATTGTGGACGAAGTGGGGCGAGAGACGCGATCCGCAGATTCGTGTACCGGGCGATGGTTTCGTAGTCCCGGTCCTTATGCCAGAGCTCAACCCGGTTCTCAATCGCAATAGCAGCAATCAGGCAGTCGATTGATGACCGAATAGTATAGCCCTTGGCTCGTCCGGAACGGAAGATTTCGGCAGCCGATAGAAATAGCTCTTTCGGCAAGGGGTTGCTGAGGATCGGCAGCGCAAGGAAAGCTCCACGGAATGCCTCGCTTACCGGATGGATGCGCAATCCTTGCAACACCTCCTGCATGACAGGACCACAGGTCGCAAAAGCGAGTAGATTCTGTTCGGAAATCTTCCACCTGGTGCGGCCCTTCAGCAGCTCGACCCAAACCGAGGTATCGACTAGAATCACGCGCGCCTTCTCCTCCTTGAACGGCCGCGCTTTTTCACGATGTCTTCCCGCATTTCGCTCAAGTCTCCCTCCCAAATGCCGCTGCCAAAGAACTCCGGGAGCTTCTGGATTTTACGAATACGGAGAACTTCCGCTAAAGCGAGATTAACGGCGGCCGAGTAGGTCTTCACTCCCAGCGTGCGTGTAGCCTCATCCAGAAGTTTGTCGTCAAGCACAAGATTTGTGCGTTTCATGTGTATAGTGTAGCGGGTATAGCCAAAGTAATAGCTGCGGCCGGGTTAGCCAATAAGGCCGCTATTCTGGATTGCATGTCTTCGCCTTTGAGTGGGAAAGTGTCTCTTGTCACGGGTGCCTCACGCGGGATCGGAGCTGCGACGGCCATCAAGCTCGCATCCCTGGGGTCGGATCTCATCATTAATTACCGAAGCAAAGGTCCTCGGGCGGAAGCGGTTGTTTCCGCTGTCGAGCGCCTGGGCAGGAGAGCGATTGCAGTGCAAGCGGATTTGACGAACAACGTCGAACTGGAAGAGATGATGGCCGTAGTGCAAGAAAGATTCCATCGGCTGGACATTCTCGTCCTCAACGCCAGCGGCGGCCTGGAAAAAGGCAAGGCCGAAGACTATGCGATGACCTTAAACCGCGATGCGCAGCTCCAAACAGCGAAGTTAGCGGCTAAGCTCATGGGCGCCGGAGGGCGGATCGTTTTCGTCACAAGCCATTGGGCTCATTTTTATGGCCGAAAGCGGGTCATCGACGAGTATGAAGCGGTGGCAAGGAGCAAGCGTGCGGGAGAAGAAGCACTGCGCGATTACGTGTCGGAGCTCAGCGGATCGAATGTATCGCTCATCGTGATTAGTGGAGATGCGATCGAGGGTACGATTACTTTACGCCTTCTGGAGCGAACAAATCCCGGTTTGCTTGAATACCGTCGAAATGAAGCGACAACGTTACCGACGGTTGACGAATTCGCTGAAGTGATTGCCGCAGCGGCCGCCGATCGAACACTACCATCCGGACATACGATCTTCGTCGGATCGACCAATTACTGAGCTCATCAGCTTGTGAGAAGGATTTTCACCTTCGAATTGTCGGACATGCTCGGCACAAAAAAGGGCTGCCCGAAGGCAGCCCAAGGTGGAGAAAAAGAAACGCGATTAGCTGCAGCCGCTGGTGCCGCCGCAATTGCCGCATTTGTAACAGGACCCGTTGCGCGTCATGATGCTGCCGCACTCCGAACACAGCGGCGCATCGCTCACAACATTCGCTTCGAAGGGCAGCGCCTGCTGAGGCTCGGCCTCGGTGGGCCTCAGCTTGGCGGATTCGCCCGCTTCGCTTGCGTCTGTAATGCCGAGGAAGCGCGCGCCGAGCCAGCGGAAAATATAGTCGATGATCGACTTCGCGTAAGGAACCTGCTGGTTGCCGGTCCAGCCGCTCGGCTCGAAACGGACGTGGCTGAATTTATCCACAAAAAACTTCAGCGGCACTCCGTATTGCAAGCCGTAGCTGATGGAGGTGGCCAGAGTGTCCATCAGACCTGAAATCGTGGAGCCCTCCTTGGCCATCGAGATGAATACTTCGCCCGGCGTCCCGTCTTCGTAAAGACCGACGGTGATGTAGCCTTCATGGCCGCCGATGGAGAACTTATGCGTCACCGACTGGCGCTCGTCGAGCAGCTTGCGGCGAATCGGCCGATAGACGATCTTTTCGACCGTCTGCGGCTGTGCAGCCAGGCCGGCAAATTTCTTCTCGCCCTTCGATGTCCCCGAACTGAGGGGCTGGACTCGCTTCGAACCGTCGCGGTAAATCGCAACCGCTTTCAGTCCCAGCCTCCAACTTTCCGTGTAGGCCTCCATGATGTCTTCCACCGTGGACTCTTCCGGCATGTTGATGGTCTTCGAGATCGCACCCGAAATGAACGGCTGCACCGCAGCCATCATGCGAATGTGGCCCATATGATGGATGAACCGCGTCCCGTTCTGCGGGCGGAAGCTGCAATCGAAAACGGCCAGATGCTCCGGTTTCAAGTGCGGGGCGCCTTCAATCGTGCCCGCCGAATCGATGTGCGCGACGATTTTTTCCGTCTGCTCCGGCGTATAGCCGAGCTTGATCAGCGCCTGCGGGACGGTATTGTTGACGATCTTGATGACGCCGCCGCCAACCAGCTTTTTATATTTCACCAGGGCCAGATCCGGTTCAATGCCCGTCGTATCGCAATCCATCATGAAGCCGATGGTTCCGGTGGGCGCGAGCACGGTAACCTGCGCGTTGCGGAAGCCGGCGATGCTGCCCGCTTCATACGCGCCGCGCCAGCACTCCTCGGCAGCCTTGTAGAGAGCCGGCGGGACGCGCTTGCTATCGATGCGGCTCACCGCCTCGCCGTGCATGCGAATCACGTCCAGAAATGGCTCTTCATTGATCTCGTAACCGGGGCAAGGTCCAACCGCTTCCGCGATGCGTGCGCTGGTCAGATACGCCTGGCCGCACATCACCGCCGTGATGGCAGCGGCGAAATCCCGGCCCTGATCGCTATCGTAGGGAACGCCCATCGACATCAGCAGCGCGCCCAGATTGGCATAGCCTAGTCCGAGCGGCCGGTAATCGTGCGAATTCTTGGCGATCTTCTCGGTCGGGTAGCTCGCGTTATCGACGATGATCTCCTGCGCCAGCGTGACCGTATCTACCGCCTGGCGGAACGCTTCGGCATCGAAAACGCCATCCGGACCGACATATTTCATCAGGTTCAGAGAGGCCAGATTACAGGCCGAATCGTCGAGAAACATGTATTCGGAACAAGGATTCGAGGCATTGATCCGGGCGGTATTTTTCGACGTATGCCAGCGGTTTACGGTGGTGTCGAACTGCATCCCGGGATCACCGCATTGATGCGTCGCCTCCGCGATCTGGCGCAGAATGTCACGCGCCTTGTAGCGGTTCACCGGCTGACCCGTGAGCACGCTGCGCGTCCACCAATCGGCATCGTCCGCGACGGCCTGCATGAATTCATCGCTGGCGCGGACCGAATTATTCGCGTTCTGGAAAAAGATGGAACTGTAAGCTTCGCCGTCGAGCGCGGCATCGTAGCCGGCATCGATCAGCGTGTGCGCTTTCTTCTCTTCCTTTGCTTTGCACCAGATGAAATCCTGCACGTCGGGGTGGTCCGCATTGAGAATGACCATCTTGGCCGCGCGCCGCGTCTTGCCGCCGGACTTAATCACGCCCGCAAAGGCGTCAAAGCCTTTCATGAAGCTCAACGGCCCCGAAGCGCGGCCGCCGCCCCACAAATGCGCGTTTTCTTCGCGAAGGCTGGAGAGGTTCGTCCCGGTTCCCGATCCCCACTTGAACAGCATGCCCTCCGTCTTCGCCAGATCCAGAATCGATTCGAGCGAATCGCTCACGGAGTTAATAAAACAAGCCGAGCACTGGGGATGGTTTTCACCAGGCTGAAGTTTTTTGATGGCCTGTTCGTCTTCTTCAAAATAGAAGCCATAGCCGCGCGCCGCGCGCACGCCCACATTGAACCAGACCGGCGAATTAAAGCAGGCCTTCTGGGTGAGCATGAGATGCGCCAGTTCCTGACGAAAGTTTTCGCCATCTTCAGGCGTTTTGAAGTAATTTCCCGCAAGCCCCCAATCGGCGATCGTATCCACCACTCGGTGTATGAGCTGCCCTACGCTGGTCTCGCGCTCGGGCGATCCCATCCGCCCGTGAAAATACTTGCTGGCGACGATGTTGGCCGCCGTCTGCGACCATTCGGCCGGAACCTCCACGTCGCGCTGCTCGAAAATGACGGCGCCTTTCTCGTTGCCGATCGTGGCGGTGCGCAACTCCCAGTTCACCTGGTCGTAAGGTGTCGTTCCCGGCTCCAACCTGGCCGTAAAAAAGCGGGGAAATGACACCCCGGTGCGCTCCTGCTTCTTAAGTGAGCGGCGCGATTCTTTGATCTTCGTAGCTAAACTGACGCTAAGCTGTCCCACATTAATTGAGTACACCTCATTAGACATTTGTGTCAACACTTTTGATGCATTGTCACACTTTGTATAGCGTTTTGAACAGGCAAATCCGCAACATATTGTGGGTTAGGGGTCTTTCCCTGGGAGGAGTACGTACTAGTTTTTAGCGCGGTGCCGGTCACGCTTTAAGGTCACAGATTGTGACCTTAAAATTTTCCAACCGATTGCCCTCTTCCAGAGGACGGGCGCTATTTCGGCGATGGCCATATGGCTATGAACGTGCCGCGGAAATCATCAAGACCGCCTGCTTGGGGTTTTCGACTCCGCGTCCAAATTTTCCAGTAGCAGCACGGGGGCCGTGCCGATGAGACTGGACCCGGTCGCCGAAGGCATCTGAAGCGCAGCGGATGCGCCCTGCACCCTGCCGTTCAATAAGCCAGGGTGGACAGAGACCTCCACTTCTCTCATCTGAAATTCGCCATATTGGTAGACCGGAAAAGGCTCTCGCGCGCGGAGGGCAGTCTCTTGAACGACATAGGGGCTCTGGAGCGCGGTTCGAATCACTCTTTCCCAGGCCGGCTGAGTCATGGCCGCTCCGGTGAAAACCGCTTCGCCCCCCATGTCTTCGTTCGGGCGCAGAACCAGTTTTTCCCGATTGCCTGCGATGAACTCGAGCAAATCGACCTGCCGGTCCTCGTAGGCTGTTTTGCGCCGGAATACCACGCGAGTCCAGGGGACAACGGCGCGAATCAGCTTGCGATCGGCAGTAGCGAGCCGCGCGCCAATCGCTTCGTCGGTAAGCAACTCAAACATCGCACGGCGGCGCACGATTTCAGAACGGAAGCTATTGACCAGACACACCGCGCCATCACGGCTGGCGGCAAAGAGCGGATGCGACAGCCCGAAACGGATCAGAAGGTCGCGCGTGCTGACGCAGCGCAGGGCCACGTCAATAGCAAAGTCTCCGGCGCGGAGCTTGCGGCCTTCGTAGGTCAGTTGGTCGGGCGAGACTAACCGCGTGGAATTCCCGGTCGAGAGTAGCAGTTGGCGCGCAGCATCGGACCCGGCGCTATCGCCTTCCGACTCTATGATTGCGACGTGAGGCTGGCCGCGGCCGCCGAACTTCTTCCAGGCCTCCTGAATGGCCGCTTGAAGACCGGTGGAACCGCCGGGCTTCGAGAGCCGATATTTGCCGCGCTTAAATTCCTTGACGATCGGCAGCTCGAGAAACAGGTCCGCGATGCGCTCCGAGCAGGCCAGCGCGGCCGGATTGCAGCCATCCAGCCCCAGTACCGAGACAGACCCGTTTTCGGCCAACGTTTCCAACCGCGACATGACCGGAAACCTGGAGCCGCCGGGAGCATCTGCCGCGAGCATTTTTTCCGCTGGAAGGAGTTTCAGCCGGTTCAGCAGCGCAGGCGAAGCCAAGGCGAATTCGGCCACTTGTCCGGCAATGGCAGAAATCCGTTGCGCTGCGTCCGTCAACCGGTCGAGTTGTTTGCGCGAGATAAATTGGGGCCGCAACACCGGGGCCAGCAACCGGCCGGATTCGGTCAGCCGCTCGTCGCGCATGCGTTCCTGAAGGGCCTCCGCCCAGGCCAAATCACGGTATCCAGCGCCTTCGAAGAGCTCGTGATACCGGGCGATCGCCTCGCCAAGATGCACCATCGCCGTTCGCTTTCCCGTTTGTTCAGTATGGCACGGCGAAGTAGCTGTTTCAAAGGCTTTCGGCACGTAATAGCACCAGCAAGCTAGCTAGCTATGGGAATTCACAGTGGCGACCTGGAAGAAACGCCGTTCCGTGCGATTCGCGCCGGTTACCAGATTATTCCCGCAACAGTGGAGCCTCGGGGAACGGTTCTCCTCCGGTGGCGTAGCGGCCGCGCCCTCGGCGGTCGCGACCGGGATATTCCAGGCGCAGATCCTGACACACTTCTTCCAGCATTTCGAAATTGGCCGTGCGCTGCTCCATGGCGAAGGCCGTAACCAGGAGGTTATCGCAGACCAGGTTGACCAGTCGCGGAATGCCGCGCGAGCGGAAATGAATTTCCTGGATCAGATCCGGCGAGAAGATCGCCTGATTCGGCATGCCGGCGCGCGCTAAGCGGGTTTCGATGTAGGCTGCGGTCTCTTCCGCTGAGAGCGGATTCAGCGAGCAGCGCAGTACAATGCGCTGCTTCAACTGGCGCAAGTTGGGCGCGTCGAGTTTGCGGTCGAGCTCGGGCTGGCCGGCGAGTATCACCTGCAACAGCTTCCCTTGGCGGTTCTCAAGATTGCCGAGCAGCCGGATCTCTTCGAGCACTTCCCATTCGAGGTTATGCGCCTCGTCCACGATGAGCACGCAGGTGCGCCCGCGCTCGGATTGGTTCACCAGCAACTGGTGCAGCGCGAACAAAACTTCGGTCTTCGACTTACGGTCGCACTGAAGGTCGAAGTCGTAGGCCATCATATCGAAGAACTGATCCGGGCTGAGGCGGGAATTAAAAATGAAAGCGAACTCGATGCGCTGCGAATCGAGATAATCGCGTAGGCACTCGAGCATGGTGGTTTTTCCCGTGCCGACCTCCCCGGTCAGGACGATAAATCCCTTCCGGCCTCGGACGCCGTAGATCAAATTGGCCAGCGCTTCCTCGTGCTGCGGGCTGCGGTAGAGGAACTCGGGGTCAGGGCTGATGTTGAACGGATTCTGAGCTAATCCGAAGTAAGCATTATAGATAGCGTTCTGCATAGATCAGCGCACACGCTCGCTGTACAGGGAATAGACGATGAATCCAGTAGGAAGCAACGCTTTTATCATATCGGAGTATCGCGGGCACTTTAGAATGCCATTCGGCGTTAAGGGCGCCGCTGCTCAGCTAACGGCCGGGATTCTGCTTCGTCGGGTTCGGTTGTGGCGTAGCCACAAGGACATGCGGAGCCCGTTCGGCGGGAAGCCTGAATAGAGTGTAGAACCTTGGCCGGCGCCCCCCGACTCCACCCAGGTGCGGCCTCGGTTTCGCTCGACAATTTTTTGACAGATGGCAAAGCCAATGTTGGCGCCTAAATACTTTCACGCCCCGTGCAGACGCTTAAAGATCCCAAACACCTGATCTCTGCATTCCGCGGGAATTCCGATGCCGTTGTCGCGGACCGAGAAGAGCCAATCACCGCAGTCGCGCCGCGGGTCGGAGTGTCCCACGGTACTGAGAACCAGCGTCCGCTGCTGCTTCCCTGGCTTCACTTGTTCGCGGGCGGTTGAGGCGCGGGCTGAGAGCTGCGGGAGTATCCATGAATGGCCGATCGTTTTCCGCCCGCCCGATGCGCCTCATCGCTCATCGGGTGCACGCCGCTTGCGTCGATCCAGCGGTTGTAAAAGTTGAACAGCGCGCAGACGGTGATCGCATAGTAAATGGCTTCGTCCGTATAACCGGCCGTGTGCAGAGTATCGATGTCCGCCGGTTGAATCGAGACCGAGTCCTCGTTCACCTTGCGGACAAAGCGAAACAGCGCCTTTTGCGCATCGGAAAGCTGCGACGTCTCGACATCTTTCAATACGCCCTCCACCAGTTCCGCGCTGCCCAGCAATTCCGCCGCGACCGCGGCGTGGGCTTTCGTTCAAAACGGGCATTGATTCCGGCTCGATGTGTAAGCAGCAATGAGCTCACGCGTTCCGGGGCTGAGCGGGGCAGACCCGCGCAGAATCTCCTGAGTAAATCGCTCCAGGTGAACCGTCGCATCGATCTTGTAAGAGAACATGTGCAGGATCTGCGGGTACTCCTGTCCCGCCTGGCGCATCATGTCGATCGCGCGCGAATAGTTATCGTCTCCGCGATGCTGCTCGATGTCTTTCAAAAACATGGGTCCCATAAGTTCTAAATCTTCCTTACGCGCGATAACCGACACACTGAAACGGAGCCGGAAGCGTAAGCGACCCCGTCGTCCGACGGAACACCATCAAGTTCCCTTACGCCCACGGCTCAGCTTCACGTGTTGAATCATAAGGGAACGGCCTGCTTAAAACAAAAACTTCAAAGCCAACTGCAACAGCCGCGGCGGGCTTGCCTGTAAAATCTGGCCAAATGCGGGAGATTGCATATCGTTCTCCGGCAGGCCTAAATTCGCATGATTCAGGCAGTTGAAGCACTCCGCCCGAAACTGCATATGAGTCGTTTCCGTAACTGCAAAATTCTTGAACAACGACACATCCACAGTCTCGATGCCCGGGCCACGCACGCCATTGCGTCCCTCGTTGCCAAACTGCCCGCCTTGCGTTAGCGGGTTCAATTGCGAGAAGGCCGAGCGGTTGATCCATTGATTCGCCGTGTGTGGGCCAAGGTTGGGGTCCGAGATCATATCCGGGCGGCTCGAATAGAAGCCGGTAATTTCCGGAGATGAGCCTTGCAGCGACACGTTAGCGCTGTCGTAGACGGTAAAGGGCGTACCGGAACTGAGCGTGGCAATTGTATTGAACTGCCATCCATTGATCGCCCAACTTGTGGTGCGCGGCGCGGAGCGCCAGCGCGGCAATGTATAAGATCCGCTGAAAACGAACCGGTTTTGGGCGTCAAAAAGAGACGGACCGTGCTCCGCTGCAAGATCGAACGGATTCTGCGCCAGATCGTTTTCGCCTGCAACCAGCGTGGGAGCGGACCCGGCCAGGTTCAGCGAAGAAACGTAGTCGAGACTTTTCGACCACCAGTAAGAAGCGAGGAAGCCAAGGCCGTTTGAGTATTGCCGGGAAAAAGCAACCTGCAGCGCGTGATACGTAGAGCTGTTATTGCCTGCGATCAAGCCGGCCGAAGCAAACGCGCATGAGTCGAGTTCGGCTGAACAATCCGCGTATTCGCGCCGTTGGTCGGCGTTCTGTTCGGTTGCGCCCGGACCGTAAATAGACGGGTTTCCCTCGATGAAGCGCGGCAGATGCGTGCCCTTGGTTCCTACATATCTAAGATCGAGTAAGTAATTCTTTCCGATGACGTTCTCTATCGAAAAATCCCAGTTCTGCGAGTAGGGCGGCAGCATGCCGGATTGCACAGTCAGAATAGTTGCCGGGCGGACAAATGCCTGGCTCACAAATGGCGGAGTCTGTCCGTTGTAAGGATCGGCAAAGTTCAGACCCGGTCCCGGAAGCTGAAAAGCTTCGGTCCAGGGAAGCGCACTGACGGCGGCCTGCAGAGGTCCTCCGGTACCGTTCGTATAGCCGTCGTAAAAAATGCCATATCCGGCGCGAATCGCGGTCCGGCCGGTGCCGAACGGATCCCACGCGAAGCCCACGCGCGGCATGAATTCGCGGTAATCAACCGCTGCAATGCCTGCCGGCACTCCTTTGTCACCCGGAAACAGCAATTCAGCCGGCGCTTCAGGCATCACGGTCGATTGCTGTCCCGGCGCCCATGCGTTTAGCCGGTTGCGGATCTCCGTATAGGGCGTATTGATCTCATATCGCAAGCCGTAGCTCAACGTAAAATGGTGCGTCACACGCCATTCGTCCTGTGCGTACGCGGCTCCAATCCACTTGCGCAGGCCGCGGTTGAAATCGCCTCCGCCTTGAAAGAATTGCACCGGCTGCCCCAGCAGGAAGCTGGCGAAGGCATCACTTGCCGGAAATGAAGCGAACACGAAAAACCCATTGGTCGCAATACCCAGCAGGACGTTGATCTGCTGCCGGTCAAGATTGCCGCCGAATTTGAAATTGTGCGATCCGCGCGTGGTTGCGAGCGAGTAGTAAGCCTGATAATCGTTCTGATACGTATTTTGTGGGCCGGTGATCGGGTTCCCGACATCCGAATATCCGCTTACAATCATGTAGGGCACGCCTTCGGAAGTCGCAAGCGTGGGCTCGTATTGGAAGCCGAGACTGCTTGCGGGAGTATGATTCTGCGCGTCCCCATAGAAAAAGACATTCCGAAAAGACGCAATCCGCGCCGTTTGAATCGTTCGTGGAGAGAACAGGTGTACGTCGGAAATGGTCGCCGAGTTGGTCGTTACGGAGTCGGATACGGGAAACCCAGGCACACTCGATCCGTTAATCGGAAGCGGATCGAGCGTGTGGACGGAAGAAGCCGCGTAGCGCGCGAACAGCCGATCTCCACCGCCAAAGTAATGATCCAGCCGGAAACCGCCCTGATCGTAATTATTCGTCAGCATTTGCGTGGCGGAGTAAAGCTCAGGGCCGATATTGGGAAGCGGATAGAGATTTTGAGCCTTTATCGATATGGGGCTGAGCATGTAAGGCGGAATTTTGTTGCCCGGAAACTGCTGGCCCGTGAATTCGTTGATGAGCGGTTCCGGCTGCGAGCTTCCCGCCGCGGTTAAACCGGAAAAATCGCCCGTCCGCTCGGCGGCCGTGGGGACAATGGCGGCTTGCGTCTCGCCCTGGCGGTCACGCTGCCCTTCGTAGTAGACGAAAAAGAAATCTTTGTCGCGGCGGATCGGACCGCCCAGCGTCCCGCCGAATTGGTTCTGGCGCAGCGGCTCGGTCGATGCGGCGAAGAAGTTCCGGGCATCGAAAGCGTCATTGCGCAGAAAGTCGTAAAGATCTCCGTGAAACCGGTTGCCGCCGGATTTGGTGACCACAGTGGTCGTGGCGCCGCTCGTTTCGCCGTACTCAGCGGGAGCATTGGCCGTCAGAATGCGGAACTCGCTGACTGCGTCCACTGGAACGCGAATCGCGAAGCCTCCGTTCACGCTATCTAGGTTAGTAACTCCGTCGAGCAGATAATTATTCGATTCCGGAGGCATACCATTGACTGCGTATGCCTGCCCGCTGCGTAAAATGCCGCCGGTTTTGGCTAGCCCGGGCGTGATCGGTGCCACGCCGGGTTGGAGGAGGCCGAGCTGGGTCAAATTGCGGCCGTTCAATGGAAGCTCCTCCGCTTCCCGCAACGAGACCACGTTTCCCAGAGTCGGGCTGACATCGACGGTCGCTCCGCTTTCCTTAACCGTGATTTGTGTGGCACTCTTAGCGATGCGCAGGAGAACCGGAATATCGACGTGTCTGCCCACATCGATCCGGATTCCGACGTCATCGAACGCGGCAAACCCCGATGCCGCGACGTGCAGATCGTATGCGCCGACCGGCAGGGACGAAAAGCGAAAGGCGCCACTCCGCGAGGCGTGCTGAGATGAGATCACTCCGGTTTCCGTGTTGGTCGCGGTTACGTCAGCGCCGGGAACACTTGCATGGGAAGGATCTTCAATGTGGCCTTCCAGGACGCCAACCGGTTCTTGCGCCGCCGCAAGAGTTACAAAAAGAGCACAAACGAGAGAACACCACGCAACACTTTTTCCCATGGGACGAGATTCGCTGCAAGGAGAGTACCAGCGGATGGTGTGCTCTGTCTTGCACCGCCGGATGGGAAATGAAATCCATCGAAAGATGGACGCCGCGCTTAAAGTTCCAGCTTCACCCAGCCCGGAAGCGTAGCCGGGCGACCGCCCAGAAAGATCACGCGGCGCGTTTTCGGAAACGGTGCGCCTTCGCGCAGCGATCTGCCGATGGAGGGCACCGCGCGCAGGATCTTGCGATAGGATTCCTGGCCGGTATCGGGGAAAGCGGATTTCGAAACAAAACCGCTGCCCCAGCCGAGGCATAAGAGGCAGGTATTCGATCTGTTCTGGACACCCGCCAATTCCTGACTTAGACGCTGCATCTCTTCCGCAAGCGACGCCAGATTCGCGATCTCGGCATACCGTGCGTGCAGATCGAGTTGTGCCGCAGCGAACCGATTAGCAGCCTCGATAAAGGCGTTCGGCTCCGGGCCGGATTGCCCACGGTCGTCCCATTCGCCGTTGAACGACGTGCCCGGGACAGCCATCTCGGCAAACGTGGGCGTAGCATCGCCGATGCGAGCCGGAGGAACGCTGCCGCGCCCGGCGATTTTCCAGGCAAGCTGAGGCTTCGACGCTTGGCGCGTATCGAGAGAGGCCACGCGCGTCAGAAAAACCTGGAAAGCCGACGTCGGAGCGGGCTGGCTATCGGCGACGCCGATACGCCTGGTCTGCGAAGCGCGGGCGCTGGCTTCGGCCGCTTCGCCCAAACGGCGCGGCGCCCGGTCACCTTCGATCGAGTCTGCCGCGCGCTCGATCGTCTCCGGCGCCGCATGCGCAAATACGAACCCGGTGCGCAGTGCGCCTTTCAACGCTGATCCGGGAAGGTACGGCCCGCGATAATCCGCGGCGAAGGTGGGAATAAAAAGCAGCTCTGAAGCCGCGGCATTCCAGATGGCAGTTGACCCGGGATGCTCGAAGGGAATGCGTCGTTCGGAAAAATTTTGCGCAAACCCGCCCCAGGAGGCGAAATCCAGCTTGGCGGCCTTGCGGAGTTGAGAAAGATAGCCGTCGAGGCGCGGCCCGCGCGCGAGCAGACGGAAAATGCGCCGCTGGTCCAGCACATTGACCTGATCTTTCCAGACCATGTAATCGATAGGCGAAAGCGCGCGCCCGTCGCCGACGAGCAATGGAGTCAACGCGGTGACTTTATAATTCATGCGGCGCCCTCGACAGGCATGGATTCAGCGGGCGAGTCGCACGGCACGGATTCGAAGCTTTCGGGCGGAGCCTCGACAGCCGGAGCAGGCGCCGCGGCGGGCAACTCGACGGCAAGCGCGATTCCCGAGCGGCGAATCGGGTGCGAGAAGCCATCGGGTGCGACGTTGAGAGACGCGCCCATCGGCTCGGAGCGCGCAGCAATGACCGAGCCTTCGGAAATCATGCGCAGCGATTTTTTCGCGCCCGCGCCGCTGGATGCGTTTTCCACGCGCCCGCCACGGGCGACGAGCCGGTATTCGCCCGCGCTCCAATCGATCGTATCGGCGAGGCCCGGTGAATAGAGCGACAGCAGCCAGTACAGGACGGCGCCGGAATCGGCCCCCGGGCGGTTGGTGTTGATGGCACGCGCCAGCTTCGGCATCAGGATCGCAGGCCATTGGCCGCGCCGGATTTCGGGCGTTTGTGCATGGCCCCAGCCGCTCGTGCGGCGCGCTCCCAATCCGCTGTCGGCGAGCAAGCGAAAAGCGCCGGCGAGCCGATCAGCCCATTCCGATTCGGCAGCTTGGTCGCGGAAACGAATCACAGTCCAGAGTCCGGAAGCTGGCTCGAATTCGATACAGGCTAGCGTAGAGGCGCGGCTCGAAAGCCCGGTGAGCCGGTCAACCGCGGCGGTCGAGCGCGAGCCGATGCGTAACGGAGCCACGCTTGGACGATCCCGCCGCAACAAGCAGCCGCTTTCAGGATCCGGCAGCCATTGGTCGGCTAACACTTTCTGGCCGGTAAGGATCGACTCGATCAGCGGCAGCGGTATGAACCGCGCAGCGCTCCAGCGCAATTTGCTCAACAACAGCGGACTTGGTGAGGTCACGAGCGACGCCGGAGGCGGCCAGACGGTAGCGGGCGGCGGCGCAAACAGGGTATCGGCTTGAAACGGAAACAGCGAACTCCATGCTAGAGCAGGCGTCTGGGAACGCGTGGTCGCCTGCAACCAGGGCTCAAGAAACCCCAACTGCCGCATGGCAAGCGTTAGCGCGGAATACAAGCGATCGCTGCGAAACGCGGTGTCGAGACGATCCTGCGCGCCATCTCCCGGACCGTAGCGCCAGGGCCCGAGCGGCCGCAGGCGAATCAGCATCGCCGGCTGCATCGGATCAAGCAAGCTTTCCGGCAAAATCGTCGGCCGAGGCGAGCGATTGTAGCGCGGGCAGATCGGCGTCTTCGAGCAGAGTGGCTTCTGCAGCGCCCTTGGCGTAGTAATCCTTGCCGCGCCAGGCCAGGCGAAGCGCGCTGAAGCCGATGCGGCCGCTGCCCCGGCTACCGCCACCGCCGAGGGCGTCATCTTCGAGCAAGCGCAATCCTTGAGCAACGCGCGCGAGCAGCGGCTTGTCCTCTTCGCAGAGCACGTCGAGGATCATGCGAAAGCGGAAGCGCGCGCCGGAGGGAACGCGCTCCAGCGTGCGCGGATTGGCCTGCGACGTGATGCGATCGACCGCATTTTCGCTCTTCACTTCGGTCAGCTCGTCGTCCAGATTCTCGCGCATTTGCGGCGTGATGCTGTCCACAACCAGCGGCGCATCGTACACCGTAAGCCGCGCCGGCGTGGCAGCGGCCGATTCGACGCCTTCGCCCGCAACCCGCTCGACACGCCCCGCGTTGCGCCCGAACAGAATGCAAACTTCGTCGTCGGGGCGGTCGCTTTGATGGATACGAACCTCCTGGCCTTTGCGCCGGGAGAGAAACACCAGCTCGCTCGGGACGGCAAGACCCAGCGTCTGTTCGAGCAGCGAGCGCAGGCGTCCGCGCAGCGAGCTGCCCGGGATGTAGGGAATGCCGAAGGCATCTTTGACCACCGGATTGTCGGCGCCGCCGATTTCGAGCGAGCCTTTGCCTGCTCCGATGTGGAGGCCTGTTTGGCATTGAATCTCGCCTTCGAGAACGAGCTTGCCGAGAAATGTCAATTCCGTGGCTGCGGTATGGGAACTCATGCAGATGTCCTTATTCGTTGTAAGCCCAGTTATTCGTTATAAGCAATGATGGCTTCAAACAGGTCGCGAAAACGCTCGTAGCCGCGCGCGTCGTTCTTGCGCGTCACCTGAAGCAGCAGCCGCTCCAGAATGTCCAGGCTGCGTAGCGAATGCCGCGCGACCGTGTAAGCCAGGCGCGCGCGCACCATGACGAATTCGTGCTGGCGCTCGTTTTCCGGAGCGCGCGTGGCGCGACGGATGGCGTTGTACAAGCGGCGGAGCTGGCTCTTAGTGCCGGAATCCATGTCACGCATGCGGCTGACGACGACGTGCGCCTGGTTGTCGAGATAAAGGCTGTCGGCGATGAGCTTGTCGAGATCGATTTCGGGCGGTCCTTCGCGGCGCTCGCCCGGACGCCCGCCGGGACCTCCGCGCCCGCGATCGCCCGGCCGCGCACCGCGGTTTTCCCGCGGCGGCCGCTCCCCGCTTCTGCGCTCTTCGCTCTTCTTCTCTTCTACTTCAGGCATATGGATTCCTTTCTACTCAAGCGCCCCGGCCGCTCCGGTTCCGGCCGCCAAACGCGCCCATTCCAGCGCCACGCGCGCTGAGGGCTGCAACTTCCAGGCGCCGGCCCGCGCACCGGTCAGTCCGCCGACGATCGCATTGCGCACACCGGCCGCTTCCCGTGTAGGCGGGGCGGGAATCACGCGCGAAACCCGCATATACGTCCGCCATGGCTTCTCCATGCGCACCGCTTTCACACGCCGCCCGGCGCGGGCCGAGAACGCTTCGCGGTAAACCGAAGCCAGATCGCCGATGTAGCCCGGCGAATATCCATACTCGCGCACCAAGCGGAGCAAGCTGGAAGCCAGGTCTTCGGCATCGCGTAGCCGCTTCGTTTCGAGTATGCGTCCGAATACGGAAAACGTGCCCGGTTCGGCGGCTTTGGCGGAAGCGAGCGCGGCGCCGGCATCCCGAAGAACGGTTGCCGCGGGCGCATCCATTTCGGGCGCGATGGCGAGCGCCATGCTGATCGTCTTGCCTTCCAGGCTCGGCAGCGATTCCAGATTCTGCTGCGCAAAAATCTCGAACAGCCGGGCGATTTCACGCGTCAACAGGAGCAGTGAATCCCAGGCTCCCAGGACGATAAAATCGTCGCCGCCGCGATAGAGCAAGGTGACTTTGCGCCAGAACTCGGGCAGCGAGCACAAGACCGCCAACTCGCCGGCGAAGAACTCTTTAATAAGGACCGAGAGGTGGATATGATCTTCGACCGAGCCGGCGCGGCGCAATTGGAAATCCAAATGATCGACATCGCCGCGCAGGATGCCCCAACGCGCGGTTCCGCCAGCACGGCCCGCCAGTTCGACAAGCGAGGCCGGATGCACACCGCCATCGTCTACGGCAAAGCGGCGAGGGAATAGAATTGCGTCATCTTCGGCCGGCGGATCGCGCAGCAGCCAGGAATACTGCCCGGTATCGAGCGTGAGCAGTGCAGGGTCGCCGGAGTTCCAGCCAATCGACGAGGCCGAAGGAAGCTTTTCGGCGAAACCGGAGAAGGGCGAAGAAGTGGACTCGGAAGCTGCCCGGTACGGCCGGAAAACGGAATCTACATCCGCGGATTCCGCCAGCGGCGCCGCGATCGCGGCCAGAAGCGCGTCATCCAGACGCTTGCGGGCCGCCGGCCAGGGCCCCAAATTCTCGGTCGTCGCCCAAACCAACCGTAACGCTCCGGCAGAGACCTGAGCTATGGTGGCGGCGGCCCGGCTCAAAAATTCGTTGGCGCGCGCAATATCGTCTTCGGCCAGCACCAGCAGGAATTGCTCCGCGCTGCTTGAGCCGAGCAGCATCCGCGATAGCTTCAGATCCGCCAGCAGCGCTCGCGGCAGCACTTCGCAAATCAGGTTCAACCACGCGCCGCGCCCCAGAAGATCAGCCATGCCATCTCCTGCACTGGGCGCAGCGGTGAGGAACTCATCGGAGCCCAGCAACTGGGCTTGCAAAAATACCTGCAGCGACATGACTGGTTAGCGGCCCGCTATTTCGGCGGGCATGCCGGTTCGAGCGAACTAGCACAGGTTAGCACAAACGGCGGGTGGGGCAGACGATCATCTTCTGTCGTCTGGCAGGCGTTGCTAAGGATCTCGTTAGTTTGCATGGGAACGATAGGCGCATTCGAGGCGAAGACCCACCTGGCAGCCTTGCTCGACCGCGTGGCCAAAGGAGAGAAGATTACCATCACCAGACATGGCGTTCCTGCTGCAATGCTTGTACTAGTCCGGGAGACATCCCTCGGCCTCTCTCACAAAGAAATCGTCGACGGTTTCCGGGCGCTGCGCCGGCGAGTGAAAGCTGGGGGAAAGAGCGTGCGGGAGATGATTCAAGAGGGGGCGGCGCTTTTGACGGGAGCCGTCGTTGATGCGTCGGTTGCACTCGCCTGGTGCTTTCCCGATGAGGCCAGCGATTATGCGGAAGCGGTTCTCGTGGCCCTCGAAGGCAAGACAATCATGGTTCCCGCCATCTGGGGTTTGGAAATCGCCAATGCGGTTCTAGCCAGTGAACGGCAGAAGCGTTTGCGCGCGCAGGAGATCCAGCAGTTTGTTGCTCTTTTGGAGAACATACGTTCGCTGTGGACGTGCGATCCATGCGTGAATACGTAAGTCACGTCCTCCCACTCGCCCGCGAGTACGATCTTTCTGCTTACGATGCCGCCTACTTGGAAGTTGCCATCCGCCGGCGCGTGCCGCTAGCGACCTTGGATCGCCGGTTGCGTAGGGCGGCGGATAAGACCGGAGTCGCGGGGTTCTTGTAAGCCCATGGAGGTTGGCACCGTCCTGGGCCTTTTTACGGACCTGGGCTGGTCGGCGGAACGATCCCAGGTCCCATTTTAAAAATGCCGGCCTGGTCCACTCCAGGCTTTATCGGAGCGCTACCACTGGGCTTGGAAGAATACCCGAACGACATGACTGGTTAGCGGGCGGCACTAAAGTCTTGTTCGGCGCGTGTCGATAGCAGATGTGTGAGCAGCTTCCCGCCATGACTCTGCCCAAATCCACCGAAGTCATCTGCGGCTCGCTAGCGGCATTGATCGGGTCGGCTACCCTGGCTGGTTGCGCAACCCACGCCCCCGTTTCGATTCAAATCGCGATGCAGTGCAGTACGGCGATTTGTCTTGTCCTCAGCGGACTTGCTCTGCTGGGAATCTCAAGGCGCCGGCCCCGACTCACGATCGTATGTGCTGCCCTTGCCGCGGTCTTGCCGGTCTTCTCAGTGTTTGGCCAGGATCGGATGGCACCCATGGTAGCCTTCGGGTTCCTCGCATTGAGCGCGGGCCTGGTCTTGGCCCAAACCATCCCGGCCGGCGGCAGACCTCCGGCTCTCACCCTTACCGGCTTCCTGGTAATCGCTTTTGGCATCACCTGCAGCATCAATGCACTGTCGGGGACATGCGACCCTTTTGGCTGGCACAGTTCCACGTGCGCTTTCGTTGGCGCCTCCGCTGGTCTTTGCTTACTGGGAAGTGGCATCGCCGCCGCGGGCCTGCGCTTGATTCGCCTCGGGCCTCGCGAAGCCGTATGGCTGCCGGTCGGCGTCGGTGTTTCGCTGGCGCTGTACCGGGCCGGCTTCTGGCATGCCGTCCATACCGGTCAAAACGTCAATACAGATGCGGTCGCCGCGATTGCCGTGACGCGCGGGATATTGGCATCCATCACTTTGGGCTTCTTCGTTCGCCTAAGTTTGAGGACGATGCTGCAGAGGGAAGCTCTGCGCAACGCCAACCAGAGGCTGGAAGAAGAAATGATCCAGCGCAAGCGAGCGGAGGAAAGAGCGCGGGAAGCGAACCGCATCAAAGGCGCCTTTCTTGCCAACGTCAGCCACGAGATCCGCACGCCGATGAATGGAATTCTCGGCATGATCGCGCTCGCGCTCGACAGCACGTCCGACCGTGAACGGCGTGATTGCCTTGAGGCGGCAAAAGAGTCGGCGGACGGACTGCTCGTCGTTATCAACGACATCTTGGATTTTTCGAAGATCGAAGCGGGGAAGCTGAGCCTTGAACGCGTCGATTTCAGCCTCCGCGAGAGTCTGGCGCAGGCATTGAAGCCGCTCACGCCCACCGCGGAGAAAAAGAGCTTGTATCTTCACTGGAATGTCGATGCCGATGTGGCTGAGCGGGTCGTGGGCGATCCGGTCCGGCTACGGCAGATCATCGTAAATCTCGTCGGGAACGCCGTTAAGTTTACCAATTCCGGCGGGGTTACCGTTTCTGTTCAAAACGAGCTGCAAGAGGCCGGGCAAGCGGCGATCCATTTCACGGTTCGAGACACCGGCATCGGCATTCCATCTGAGAGGCAGGAAGAGATTTTTGCGTCTTTTACCCAAGCCGACGTTTCCACTACGCGTAAATATGGTGGTACCGGTTTGGGTCTGACGATCTCGCGCCAGCTCACCACCATGTTTGGCGGCCGCATGTGGGTGGAGAGCGAGCCCGGCAAAGGAAGTTCTTTCCATTTCACTGCGCGCCTCGGTGCCGCCGTCGAAGCATTCTGCGATCGCGAATGGATACGCAAAGCGGAACCAGTCATGCCTGCCCAGGCTTTGCCTCCTGGATTTGCTACATGGACCCCGGAAACATGACAATAGGTATAAACTCACTCCGAGGTGTACAAGCGCGATGCCGTTTCAGGTGGAGAATCTTCCCGAAGCGATTCGGGACCTCAAGAAAAAACTGCGGCGGGAGCTTCCCGCATACGCGGCGGTGTTTCGTGAAGCCGAGAGCGAGACTCGCCGCAAAGTCGCTCAGATCGTGAAAGAACGCGAAGCCGGCGAGGCGGTCATTCCCATCGTCCAGTACTCGGATGTTGCCGCGGATTCGGTTTCCCCCGAGCTGATCGCCAAAATAAAAGATCGCGGCGCGTGCGTTGTGCGCCGAGTCTTCGAGCCGGAACAGGCTCGCGCCTGGGATGAGGAAATCGCGCGCTATGTCGAAGAGAACGGCTTGAACGAGAAACTGGCGCATGCCGCCGAGGACAAGTATTTCGGCACGCTGGCAGCCGCTAAGCCGCAGATTTATGGCATCTATTGGTCACGGCCTCAGGTACAGGCAAGGCAATCGGAGTCGCTTACGCGAGTCCGCGCGTTTCTGAGCAGGTTGTGGCTGGCCGAGAGCAACGGGTATCGTCTTTTCGATCCCGATCAAGTGCCGGTTTACGCCGATCGGATACGCAGGCGGCCGCCCGGATCGAGTTCGCTCGGGCTTTCGCCCCACGTGGACGGCGGGTCGGTGGAGCGATGGCTGGAACCGAATTTCCGTAAGGTCTATCGAAACGTGTTCTCAGGCGATTGGCGCAAACACAACGCGTTCGACGCCGCGTGGCGGCCGGACGTCCAGGAGTTTCCTTCGCCGGCGGTCTGTTCCATGTTTCGGACCTTTCAAGGCTGGACCGCGCTCACCCGTCAAGGACGGGGCGACGGCACCCTGCAATTGATCCCCATTGCGAACGGCATGGTCTACCTGCTGCTGCGCGCTCTGCAAGATGATGTTCCGGAGACGGAATTGTGTGGCGCAAAACCCGGACGCGCTCTCTCGGTGAGTCCGCAGTGGCATGCCCTTCTGCTCGAAGGCTTGACCTCCATTCCGCTCATGCAGCCCGGCGACGCTGTGTTCTGGCACACCGACGTGGTTCATGCCGTCGAGAACGAGCATAAGGGCGACGGCTACAGCAACGTAATGTACATTGCGGCAACCGTCGGCTGCGAGAAAAACAGTGCGTATCTGGCGAGACAAGCGCCGGCATTTCTGGCCGGCAAAACGCCGCCCGATTTTGCCCCAGACGATTTCGAAGTAGATTTCCGCGGCCGCGCCACCGAAGCCGATCTCACGCCGCTCGGCCGCAGCCAGATGGGCCTGGCAGTCGCGAAGTCCGCCGTTCCCGCATAATGCCGCAACCGAGCAAGCTCGGCCGGGCCCAATCCGAATTGGTCCTGTGATAAGTGGGAAGCTAATCGAAAATTTCTGAGAACGGAATTTCGAGCGAAGCGGCCTCGAACTTAATCGAACCGCCGGAGACTTCCTCCATGCCGCTCTTCCGATAGATCCAGATGCGGCGCTCTGCCGGATCCACCACCCACACTACCGGCGCACCGAATTCAAGGTAGTCCTGCACGCGGGCATTGATCCGCGAAATGGTGTCTTCGGGCGAAAGGATTTCGATGCACAGCAAAGGCGACGTGGTTAGTATCCGCTCTTCCGGTCGGCCCCGCGTCACGACAACATCGGGTACACGAAAACGCGCAGGTCGGACTTGCACGCGCCACTCGGGCCAGGCAGCGATCCCTGTCTGGCGGAACCGGCTTCGAAAAAAAGCGACGAACGAACCCTGTACCCAACTGTGGTCGCGTTCGCCCACGTTCCGTTCCTCCACACTCCCGTCCACGTAATCGCGATCAGGCCGGTAGACGGTACTTAGATAGGTTTCTAGCGGGATTTGCGTCGCGGCCGCCATCTGGATTCAGTATGGCACTGGAAAGCTCGCCGGCGCCCGAATTCTATCCTGAAACCATGACCATTTTCGTAACGGGTGCCACAGCGGGATTCGGAAGAGCCATTGCGCTAAGATTCGCGCAGGATGGAGCTAAAATCGTCGGCACTGGCCGGCGCGAGGGCAGACTTCATGAGCTCAAGCGCGAACTGGGAAGCAATTTCTTTCCGCTCGCGTTCGATATCGGTAAGCGGACAGAAGTCGAGCAAGCCATCGCGAGTCTGCCAGAGGAATTTGCCCGAGTCGACGTGCTCGTCAACAATGCTGGAGGAGCCATCGGTCTCGATCCGACCTGGAAAGCGGAGTTGGACGATTGGGATGCCATGATCGATGCCAACGTCAAAGGCCTCGTCTACTGCACGCGGCTCCTGCTTCCGGGCATGGTCGAGCGCAACCGCGGACACATCATCAATATGGGATCGACGGCCGGCGAGTGGCCCTATCCCGGCGGCAATGTCTACGGCGGCACGAAGGCCTTCGTTCACCAATTCAGCTACAATCTGCGCTCCGATCTGACTGGGACAGCGGTGCGCGTCACCGATATTCAACCGGGGCTGGTCGGCGGCACCGAGTTCTCCGATGTGCGCTTTAAAGGCGATAAACAGAAGGCCGCATCCGTCTACGCCGGTACGGAGGCGCTTACCGAAGACGATATCGCCGATGCCGTGCATTGGGTGGCGACCCGGCCTGCGCGCGTCAACATAAATGTTATTCAACTAATGCCCGTGTGCCAGTCGTTCGGTTCGCTTGTGGTAAGCCGGGAGAAACAGTAGCATCAATGATCGTATCAAGGTTTCCGATTTGGGTCGGCGAACAGGGATTTGAGTTGCTTCAGCAATTCGGATAGCGCGATGTAGATATTGAGCAGACCCAGCCCGCTCAGCGCACCGCGGAAATAGGGACTCAGCCAGAGCTTCGACATCCAGGGCGATTGCACCGCCGCCCAGCTCACATCCCAGCTTTGGAGCCACGGGAACACCACCAAAAACAGACCGAGCTCTAGGGCAAACACGATGCCGCAAAACGCCAGCACGCGCCGGTGCCATTTGGGCGCGGCGCGCCGGGTCTCGGGCAGCGTCACGGGTCCGTTCATGAGGCGTACCCGGTCCAATGTACTTCGGGGCAATTCACGCGCACCGGCTCAAAACTGAAGCGGTGCAGCAGGGTGGGGCCATACTGGCCGAGTGCGCGGCGGTGGTCCGGAGTGGAGTAGCCCTTGTTAGAGCGCAGATTGTATTGGGGAAATACTTCGTGCCAGCGTTCGAGGCAGGCGTCGCGATGCACCTTGGCGACCAGAGAAGCAGCGGCGATCGCGCGGCAGCGGGCATCGCCGTCGATCAGCGGCAACTGCTTAATGGGCAGATCGATTTTTACCGCGTCGATGAGCAGATAATCCGGCTGGATCGGCAGCGCTTCGACGGCGCGGCGCATGGCGAGGCGCGATGCCTGATAAATATTGATGCGGTCGATTTCAAAAACATCGGCGGCGCCGACCGCCCAGCAAACGGAGCGGGATTCGATGCGGCGGGCCAGCGCTTCGCGTTCCGGCGCCTCGACGATCTTGCTATCGCGCAGACCGCGAATCGGCCGCAGCGGATCGAGTATGACCGCCGCGGCGAAAACCGGGCCGAACAGCGAGCCGCGGCCGACTTCATCGACACCGGCGATGCAGGAATAGCCGCGTTCGCGCGCGATCCGCTCGAAAGAGCCGAGGCAGCGAATCCCATGCGGGCGGCTCGCGCTGACTGCTCGCGCCATGAATCGCCCGAACGCTATACCCGCTCGCGCAGACGCGCCGCCTTGCCTCGCAAGCCGCGCAGATAGTAGAGCTTAGCGCGGCGTACCCGGCCGGTGCGGACCAAATCGATGTGATCGATAGCCGGCGCATGGATGGGGAAGATGCGCTCGACGCCATGTCCGAAGCTGATCTTGCGCACGGTCACGGTCTCGCTGATGCCGCTGTTCTTGCGTGCGATCACGGTGCCTTCGAACGCCTGCAAGCGCTCCTTCTCGCCTTCCTTGATCCTCACGTGCACACGAATCGTGTCGCCGGGACGGAATTCCGGATGCGGGGTCGCGCGGATATGTTTATTCACGAACTTGGTGACAACTGCGTTCTGCATGGTTAGTTTTCCTTCCGGCCGCGGATTAAATCCGGCCGCAGCCGTTCTGTTTTTTCGCGCGATGCGGCGCGCCGCCAGCGCTTGATCTCTTCATGATTGCCGCCGAGCAGCACCTCGGGCGCCTTCCAGCCGCGGAACTCCGCGGGCCTTGTATACTGCGGGCAATCCAAAAATCCTTCGTTCCCGGCGCTGAAACTTTCGTTTCGCGCCGATTCTTCGTTACCGAGCACTCCCGGCAGCAGCCGCGCCACGCTGTCGACGACCATCGCCGCCGCCAGCTCGCCGCCGCTCAGCACAAAATCTCCAACCGAAATCTCGTCGTCGACCAAGTGGCTCGCCACGCGTTCATCGACGCCTTCATATCGTCCGCATATCAGCAGCAAATCGTCCAACGCCGCGTACCGGATCGCCAGTTCCTGCGTAAAGCGCCGGCCCTGGGCAGATAACAGCATGACTTTTTGTTGCGGCGAACGCTCCGGGAAAATACTTTCCACCGCCTCGAACACGGGCTCCGCTTTCAGCAGCATGCCCTCGCCACCCCCGAACGGGCGGTCGTCTACGCTCCGATGACGGTCGTATGTCCAGTTTCTCAAATCGTGGATCAGAATTTCCAGGCGGCCGGCCGATTTGGCCCGTTGGATCACCCCGTAGTCGAACGGCCCGTTGAAAAAATCCGGGAAAATCGTGAGAATGTGAAATCTCATTCACGCCCCAATTCCAGCAAACCTTCGGGTATTTCGATGCGAATCGTTCGCGCCGCCAGGTCTACATCACAGAAAGCACTCACAAACGGGATGAGCCATTCGCGTTTGCCCGACTCCACTTCCATCAGCGGAGCGGCGCCATGCCGCTGCCAACCCTTTATCTTGCCCACGCGCTCGCCGGTCGCGCTATTGAGCACCTCGCAGCCGATCAGGTCCCATTGGAAGAAATCGCCTTCGGCGAGCGTGCCCCGATTCGCGAACGGCACCCAGAGATCGGCACCACGAAAGCGCTCAGCGGCATCGATGGAATCGACGCCTGAAAACTTCAGTACCCAGTCGCCTTTATGCCGCCAGGCCGCAGCGATCTCTACCGGAACGTCGGCACCCCCAGCCAATTGTGCCGTCGCGCTTTTCAGATGCTCCAGGCGGCCCGGAACATCGGTTTGGGATCTCGCTAAGACCTCGCCCTGGTTCCCGCGCGGGCGAAGAATCTCGGCAATGACCACGCGTTCAGGTTGCATAGGGGTCGCTTACGCTCAATGCCACTTAATTAAGCTGATATTCCTGCTAAGTTGCTGATTTAATTGTGGCGCACGGCCGGAACGTGGCCGCTTACGCTTCCGGCTCGGTTCCGGCATTTCGAAAAGCGGGAAACAGCGTTCTATTCCAAAATTTCGAGTGAAAAACGGCGGTTCAGCTTGGTCCCCACCGCGCCCAGCAAGGTGCGGATCGAGCGCGCCGTTCGGCCTTGCTTGCCAATCACTTTTCCGAGATCGCCTTCCGAGACTCGCAGCTCAAAAACGGTCGCGTGCTCTCCGGCTACTTCGTGCACTACGACGTCATCCGGCGTATCGACCAAAGCCTTTGCGATATCCTCTACCAGCGTTTTCACCGCATCGTTATCGTTCATGGTGGTTCCGCCATCCGCGGAAAAAGTTCAATCAGGCGACTGCGGGCGTCTGCTCGGGAGCAGCCTTCAAAAGGCGGCTGACCGTATCGGACGGCTGCGCACCGTTCTTCATCCAGTATTCGATGCGCTCACGCTTGAGCTGAATCTGCGCGGGCGTGGGGACGGGGTTATAAAAGCCAACCACCTCGACCGAGCGGCTGTTGCGTGCGCGGTCCTTTTCGATCACGACCACGCGATACGTGGGTTTCTTCTTGGCGCCAAAGCGCGCCAGGCGAATCGCTAACATAATTTGTTTATCTCCTCTATTGTTGCATGAGACGGTGGAGCAGAGTCGCGACGGCCAGGAAGTGGGCCGGCGCACCCCTCGCTAACGCTCGGGGTTCAGATGTTCGGTAACAGGTCGAAATATTCGTGATCTTCGTTTGCTCCGCCTTCGCCTTCACCTACTTCTTTTTCGGACCTGACGAATTCGATCCGCTCGATCCACTTGACCATCTTGTAGCCAAGCTGGTTTTCCACTCGCAGGCGGACCGGCGCTCCATAAACCAGGGGAAGCGGCTCGCCGTTCATTTCGACCGCCAGCATGCACTGCGGCTTCAGGGCGTCGTAAAGGTCCTGCGTATCGTAATAAGTTCCGCCGTACAGCGCTTCTCCGAAAGAGTAGAATACGATCCTCCGGGCATACGGAAGCGGCTTTACCAGTTCGATTATCTTGCGCAAGGAAACGCCTCCCCATTGCGCAATGCCCGACCAGCCTTGGATGCAATGATGCATCGTGATGGTTTCCTCCTTGCCCAGCCGGCGCAGATCTTCCAGAGACAGCTCTACTGGATTTTCCACCATTCCCGAGATTTTGAGCTTGTAGTCTTGGAAATTCGCCTCCGCCAGTTGCTTCCAGTCCTCGCGCACCGGCATCTTTCCGTTGGGCCAGAAATGCGGTGAGATCTGATCCTTCGTGTAGTGCTCGACGGGAGCGAGACGGTCGAGCGTCAGCAGCATGACGGGTTGAGTAAGCGCTCTTTGTACGTGCTGCAATCCGCGCGGGGTGTACCACGAGATGTAGTGCGCGACGATCCAGTAAAGCACCACCACCGCGATTCCGATAAAGCCCAGAATCATCCCCATCGGCCCTGTAGTGTCGGTTCCCAGCACGATATGGTTCATGTTCCGCTGAAAGCCGGTGATGGCGACCAGGGTGACGTGGACGACGATGAAGCAGATCCATGTGACTAAAAGGATGAAGTGGATGGACCGCGCGGCCTGCCGGCCTCCGAAAAGACGGGCATAGCGCGGGAAACGGTTCACGAGCGCCGGAGACATGGCGATTCCGGTGAGAATGCTGAGCGGCGCCATGACGAAGACCGTTGCCAGATAGGCCAACTGCTGCAGCGCGTTATAGCCATAAAACCCGTCCGGCTCGGGCGGAAGGCTCAAGTTGGCGTAATGAACGAATGTGTTCCAGGCTTGAACGAAAACGTCGGTGTTGGTCGGCACCAGACGCATCCATTGATCGCTGGTCAGCAAACCGCAGACGAAAAAAATGCCGACGAAGACGAATCCATACACATTGAGAAAATGCCAGGCGCGGGCGACTCCGATCGTGTGCCGGTAGCCGGGCGAGGCGAACACCGGCGAGATGTAGCGGGCATCGTCTTTCGCGGTCCAGATCCGGTCCTTTGGCACGCGCAGAGGCGTGAAGCGTATCCATTCCGAATCCGGCGTGCAGTGGTCGTTCCAATAGAACCGAGGGTGGTCCATGAGGATCGAAAGACCGCTGCGGATCAGCATGAACAGAAAAAGCATGTTGAAGAAATGACTCCAACGAATCCAGGCGGGAAATCCATGAGGGCCGCTCGCCAATCCCTCTTTAAATTGCGGGATTTCAGCGACGTGCGGCATGCCGAACAACGCATTTTGCGCCCAGGCGAGGATCAAAGGAATGAATATGATTAAAGCCAGAATCCCGATAGCACTGGGCCGCATCCAAATGCGAAAGCGGCGGTCTGGAGGATAGTGGACTGCTCGGTGGGCGGCATCAAAGGGAATCATGTACTTGCATTCTAACTGTCGTATTCGCCACTGGCAGGCACCAAAGTCACTGCTACGAACGGTTCATAGACCACATATTAATATCAGGCACGGATAAGGATGAAGCCGGATCTGCAAAATATCTCCGAGCCGCTGGCTGCCCTCGAGCACGGCCAAAGTGAACGTTCCGGGAAACTGGACTTCATCACCGCGATTCCACTGGATGTACGCCGCGGCAGCGGTTGCCTTGTCGGAATTCAAACGCTGAAAAAAGGCCTGGAGGATCTTGGATGCGAAATCGCGCTCATTACGCCTAAGATTCATCTGCCGCTATCTACGCCGAACCGCACGCTTTTCAATGAAGGCCTTCGTTTCCGCCGCTTTCGCGAAGATGCGATTACCGTCGGCTTCGATGGCGACGGATACACGATCGCGCGCCGGAGCCGGCCTCACGTCGCATGCATTAAGGGCGTCCTCGGAGATATTCTTCCTTTCGAGAGCCGCTTGAGCCGCGCCAATCTGGCGTGGCAGGTGCATTTGGAAAAACTGCACGCGCGGCGAGCCGATCTGTCTATCGTTCCCAGCGCCTATTGTGCCGAGCGCCTGGAGGATTTATATGGCGTTTCGGGAGCCGTTGTGGTCCCCGAGCTCATCGATCTGGATCTCTGGCGTAGTCTGCTTTCGGGTGTTGAGGCGCGGCGGAGCAATCGATTCACGGTTCTTTGCGTTTGCCGCTTTTATGCTCGCAAACGGGTCGATCTCTTGCTGCAAGCGGCTGCCCTGCTCCGCAACCGCATACCGGAACTGGAAATCCGGATCGTCGGAGGAGGCATGGAACGAAAACGTCTGCACCAATTAAGCCGAAAGTTGCGCTTAGAAGAGATAGTAACTTGGGTCGGCGATGTTACGCTTCAGAAACTCGCAGAAGAATACCACCATGCCGACGTTTTCTGTTTACCGAGCGTTCAGGAGGGTTTTGGAATCGTGTTTCTCGAAGCGATGGCGGCCGGCAAACCCGTTGTGGCCTCCCGCTCGGCCGCGGTTCCGGAAGTGGTGAAGTACGGATATCTGGCGGAACCGGGAGAGGTGGAAGATCTCGCCGCCGGCATCGAGCGCCTCTATTCCGACAGCGAACTTCGCTCCTGGCTAGGCGAAATGGGCCGGCACTCGGTGGAACGTTTCGATGTACATCGAGTCGCGGGAATGTTTCTCGACGCTATTTCGGGATTGAGCAGTAAATGAAAAGAGAAAATATGGAACAACCGTTATATCCTTCTCCATCGAAGGAGCTGTCGCAAAAGCGAAAGGAGCTGGCGCCGGAAACCCTTGCGGCGTTTCAAGCCTTCAGCCAGCGCGTTTTCGCCGACGGCGCGCTGCCTTCTAAAACCAAAGAGCTGATCGCCATCGCCGCCGCGCATGTAACCCAATGCCCGTATTGCATCCGCAGCCATACGAAACGCGCGCTCGCCAGGGGCGCGAGCGAACAGGAGATTATGGAAGCGATCTGGGTCGCAGCCGAAATGCGCGCCGGAGCGGCCACTGCGCATTCCTCGCTTGCTCTCGATGCCATGCATCAGCCTAACGGGTAAGCACGGGCAGCATTTCCGCAATCTCAAATTGCAAAGCATGGTGCGCTCGGCGCAGCCGGTCCTCGACAGCGGGCGCCGTTTCTCCATAGGCGAAGAGAAATCCCAGATAGGTGTTTCCTTCCGGCAGTGGGAAAACGCGCTGACCTTCTTTGGCGGTAATGTTTACCTCTTCGGCGATCTTTTCGGCATCGGAAAGACCAATGACAGAATTGTAAATACCGGCGTGCGGCACCGGGATCATCATCACGCCCGCGGCTCCCGTCCGCAGACGGATCTGCGAGACATCCTGGCCGAGGGCGTGCCGGACGACCATCTCTTCCAACGACGCTCCATTTTCGAAGGCAAGAACTTTGCTACAAAGTCCGCCGATCGGCCGCGGCGCCGCTTCCAGCATCCACACGTGCCCACCGCCGAAACGCATTTCGGCGTGTACCGGCCCCTGATGCAGCCCCAGCGCAGTGACCGCTGCTTGCGCGGTCTCCCGGATCGTCTCTCGCACGCTCGGCGGCTGCCGCGAAGGAGTGACATAAATCGTCTCTTGAAAATAGGGACCATCTAGCGGGTCCGGTTTGTCGAACAACGCCAGCACCTGCAGGCGGCCATCGGTGACCAAGCCCTCCAGCGCGAATTCACACCCGGGCAGGAAATTTTCTACTTGGATATAATCCAACGCCGGATCTTTCAAACGCGCAATGCTGGGCATCTGCAAGAGCTTCCGAATTCGTGCAAACGCCGCGACAAATTCCTGTGCATCGTTGGCGCGAATTACACCGCGGCTGGTGGAGAGCCCGAGTGGTTTCAGAACGCAAGGATAGGGGGCGTTTTCTGCCGCGGTTTCGGGGTCCTCGTTCGCGCGGATGCGGCAATACTGCGGTACGGACAATCCAGCCTTCCGGAAACACTCGCGCGTGGCGAATTTATTAATGGCGGCCGCAGCCGCTTGCGGCGGATGGAACGGAACACGCAACCGCTCGGCGGCGAGCGCGGCAAGGTAGGCCGGCCGGTCTCCGATGGCAACGATTGCGTCGAAGCTCGTGCGCTGCGTCAGAGCCTCGGCGGACGTTTCCGGAGTCTCGAAACGCACCGGGATGGCGCGATCTCTCCAGGGATCTTCCAATACGTGGCAGCGATCGGTCGCCAGGCTTACGTCTGCACCGAGGCGCAACGCCGCTTCCCGAAATCTGTCGAGCTGGTATCCGGTAGTCGTCGCGACGATCAGCAGATGCTTGTGCATCAAATTTTCGCGACCCGTTCGGGCATCGGCTCGGCGCAGCAATACCAGGGCTCGCTCATTTGCGGCGGCCGTTTTTGCTCGGGCGTGATCACGGGAAGCGGCTCCCTCGGAAACGCTTCCTTCCAAATCTCCGCAAAGCATTCCACTCGCGAGGCTCCGCGCGTCTGCTCGGAATGCACCAGCCGAAGCAGCCGCCCGGCCAGATCGTCGATGCCGGGGTCCGGATGCCGCCACTGGTGCGCCAAAGCGTCCGGCCGAAATCCATCCACGAGATGCTGGATCTCTTCCAATTCCAGCAGCCGCGAGCCCGCCGGAATCAGCAGCCGCAGCGTGAGCTGCACGGACGCTACTTGATGCACCAAATCCCATTCCGCCAATACGCGTAGTAACTCGCGGTAACTTTCCAGAGTTGTCCACGGAGTAAATGGAATGAAAGTTGGTGAAAGATTGAGTCCGTTTTCGCGAAACAGCCGCACCACTTCGAGAAAATCGGCCTTTGTGTGACCCTTGTCTAACTTGCGGAGAACTTCGTCATCCACTGACTCGACCGCCGAGGTTACTAGCAGGCAGCCGGTGTGCCGCAATTCCGGCAGCAGGTCGCGGCGCTTCAGCAGATGCTCGATCTTAATGGTGGCGTCGTAAGTTAGCGACGGGAATTCCCCATGCATTCGCTCGACGATACGCATGCCATGCGCGGGGCCGTTGAAAAAATCCGGATCGCCGAAGGTGACGTGCTCCGCGCCGGCTTCCACCTGCTGGCGAATATCGGCTATGACAATATCGGCCGGCACCACGCGAAATTTTCCCTGGTAAACCGGAACCACGGGACAGTGGCGGCACAAATGCTTGCAGCCGCGGCTGGCCTCGGTGTATCCAGTGACGCGCTCCGTTTCGCCGTCGAACATTTTCGCGTAACGGCTCAGCAGGGGCAGTCCGGAGCGGTCGGGCGTCTCGAAATGCACGCGCTCGAGCGAAACCAAAGATCCCGCGCGACCATCTCCGTCACCGGCTGCCAGGCGCCGCAATTCGTCCTCAAACTCTCCGCCCAAAATCGTCTGTACGCCGAGCGAACGCAGATATTCCGCATTAACGGGAGCGTACAGACCATAGCAACAGAGGCGAGCGCCCGGGTTGGCGCGGCGCGCACGTTCGATGGCCGGCGCCGCGAGCCGCGTCGCTGTATGCATGGGAAGATAGAAGGCGATCAGATCCGCGTTGCGAATGGCCTCGAGCGGCGCTTTTTCTACTGCGAGATCGGCGCAAGCGACCTCGTGCCCTTCGGCGCGCAGGCACGCCGCCGGAGACGCCAGCCCGAAAGGCTGATGGCCCAGCTCGTAAGTGGATACTAACAGGATGCGCACGAGCGCTTTCATTATAGCGGCCTTGACTACTTGGTCAAGATGATCTACCCTTGGAGTTCGCGTCCAAAATGAAGCTCACCTCCCACGAAGAATATGGCTTGCGCTGCCTGATCCGCATCGGCCAGCAAGGCTCTGGAGGGAGACTGACGATCCCCGAAATTGCCGGCGCGGAAGGAATCTCCGAGGCGTATGCGGGCAAGCTGCTGCGGATTCTACGCTTGAACGGATTCGTGGTTGCGGCGCGCGGAATCGGCGGCTATGCTCTAGAGCGGCCGGCGAATCAGATTGTGCTGAGCGAGGTGATGGCTTTGCTCGGCGGACGGCTGTTCGAGGGAGACTTCTGCGCCGCGCATCCCGGCCAGCTAAAAAGCTGCGTACGCCTCGCGGATTGCTCCGCCCGGGTACTCTGGCGCGCCCTGCAAGACGCGGTCGATGGTGTACTAGCTAAGACTACTCTGCAAGACTTACTTTTTGACGAACAGCGGATGCTGACTCATGTAAGAAATCTCGGAGTATTCACTTCGCGAGTTACATGGCAATGAAAAGGAGAAAGAGTGAGTTCTGAAAACGGCAACGGCAAGAATCGCGAGGCGGCGCGCAGATTGACTGAATCGATCTACATGCCTGTGCCGCCGATCGCGGTTCGCTTCCTAGACGAAGTGCCGGAAGGCGTGGAGCAATGGAAGGGATCGGTTCCGGCGGGCTGCAGCTTTTGGCAGGAAGCGGCGACGAAAGTATTCGCGACGGTCCCCGACGATCACGGCATTTGCACCATCGGCATGTTCACGCACAACCTGGAGACCACTCCCGGACAGGATACCGATTGCAACGACTCGCTTAAGGTACTTTCTGAGTTGAGTTATGTTCGCGAGCAAGACATCCCCACCATTCCCGTCCTGAAACGGCGCTTCGCTCACGTGATTTATGGGCCGCTGGCTTCCCTGCCGCTCGCGCCCGACGTTGTATTGTTGTTCGGCAGGGCTGCTCAGATGCTCATCCTGACCGAAGCATCGCAGCAAATCGAAGGCGGCATTCCGCCGGCCATGGGACGGCCTGCCTGCGCGGTCATTCCGCAGGTATTCAACACTGGGAAAGCGGCCTTGAGCTTGGGCTGCTGCGGAGCTCGCGCCTACGTCGATGCTTTGACCGAAGACGTATCGCTTTGGGCGCTCCCGGGCGCCAACCTGAGGGCCTACGTGGACCGCGTTGCCGCGCTGGCGAAGGCGAATGCCATTTTGACGGGTTTTCATCGGACGCGCCGCGAAGAAGTGGACGGCGGCAGGCGGCCGACGGTCAAAGAGACGCTGGCATCTATGTCAGGCTGATAATAGGAAGGGCGGCAAGGAGAGTCTATGAGTTCAACCACAGCACCTGCGGAGCGGATGGTCTTTTGCGTTAAATTTCAACGAGAAATGCCGGGATTGAGCGAAGTTCCATTTGATAATCCACTCGGCCAGAAGATCTACGAAAACGTATCCAAAGATGCCTGGAAGATGTGGATGGAGCATATGAAGATGCTCATGAACGAGTACCGGCTGAACCTCGGCACCTCCGATGCGCAGGAATTCCTTCTGAAGCAAATGGACGAGTATTTCTTTGGAGAAGGTGCCGCTCTTCCGCCTGGTTACGTGCCGCCGACCGCCCACGAGAAGTGATCCGTTGCGCAGCGCTGCGCCGGCCGCATTCGGCGCCAAGTGCTGTAGAGAACGGTAAACAAGCGGGCTCAATTCCCCCCGAGTGCGCTCCATAAACGTTTACTTAAGCTAAGAAAAGGTTGTTTCTGGATCGCCGACCGCTCAGGAATGATTCTGGAACGATGCCAGCCGGCTCCTCAGTTTCCGATAGCCGCACTTCAAAGCCACTGAGCCAATATCTGTTCGCTGACGCACCAAGTGGCAAAATTTCGTGTGAACAAAGAAGGCCTAGAAAGGAGGTATTCAGGCGTATAATCCGTAGATGAAGAATCCTAAACTGGACATTCCGGTTAGGTACTAAAAGCTCGCCGTTGAGCGGCCAACAATCTTTTCGATGCGCTCGCATGCCGGTTTGAGCATGCCCGTCCTCGCCAACCGGGTGATTCTGCCGATTCTGCTGGCGGAGATGAGGCATGGAGTTAAAAAAGTAAGTGCTATCTAAAACTGGGCTCACCCCGACTGCCACGACTAGTGACAGTCACTCGCTATTTAAAAAGATCTCCTGCTACGTCGTACTCCCGTTGATTCTGATCGCCGCATCGGGTGTTTTTCGGTTCGTGAGCGTGAAGAAGTTTCCGATGCTGTTTGACGAAGAGATTACGCGCGCCGTAGCCGGAAACATCTGGCAGGGAAATCTTAGCAACAATTGGAAATATGCGGCGAATATACCTGATCCGTTCCGAGTCGACTGCTATAACTTTTCCTCTTACATGTATGCCGATGCGCTGGCAGTTGGACCACATGCCGCTCACCCGCTCTTTCGCGAACGCACCTTTTCGGCAATCTTGGGAACTCTGGCGGTCATTCTCTTTTATCTGGTCGCGTTACGTTTATTTGGCTTGCGCGTGGCTCTCGCAGCACTTGCAATTACATCCGTGTTTCCGCTCCTTGTGCAGGATGCTCATTACGCGCGCCCGGAAGCATTCGTCACATTCCTATGCGGGGTCGTGTACCTCTGTTCGGCGATGATGCTAAGTTCGCCACGGCCGATCCGGTGGCTTGCGGGAGCATCCTTCTGTTGCGGCCTGATGGTCGCTTCCAAAGTTTCTTTACCCCCCATCGCCGCAGTCCCGCTTATAGCCCTCGCGGCGCGCAAAGCCCTCACAAAGCGTTCAATCGGTATCTGGGTAGCCTTACTGATTGGGGGCTTCCTGGTTGGAGTTCCGGATGCCTTCCTTCATCCAACTGCGTTCTGGAACGGCATAGAGATGCTACGTCACTACTATGCCGGCGAGCACCCACCCTATTCACCGCTCGACTCAAACTATTGTTTCGGGCTTCTGTCTCTTTATTTCTGGCAAACGCTCGGGCCTTTTTGCTGTGTCCTGTCGCTGGGGGGAATTGCGGTACTGCTCTGGCGAAGACAATATGCCTATTTCGCGATGATCGCTGCGCCGGTCCTGTTCTATTTTTTGTATTTTGGACTTCAGCGCCTATTCTTTGAACGCAATCTGAGCCACATCGCTCCATTGATCGCGATTTTGGTTGGAGTGGGCCTTAGCTGGTTGACGGGCATTGGTCCGCGCAGTGTGCGATTTCTTGCCTTCACCGTCATTCTATCGATCGCCCTCTTGATTCCTACCTGTGTCTCATACAAACTCGTCTTTATTGCGATGCGCACTATTCCGCAGGAGCGGGCGAAGCAGTATGAGGAACAGATCACGAAGCGCGAGGGCCTGCCGATCGAACACCTACGATACTTTATGACCTTGGTTGAAGTTGAGCATGCGATTTCCCTCGCGGAGAGCTCCGCAAGCGACGTGATCATTGCGATCTACGATTACAACGATGCCTACACCAGAAGGGCGAGACGCATATTGCGGCGTCAAATCCGAACCCAGGAGGTCGGATTCTTCCCTTCTGTGTTCCGGGGCTTCTCTGTCAGCACGCTGCTTACTTATCATTCGCCCAATATCCGATATATTAGGCTATTCGCGCCAGACTCGGAGGTCCGCGGGAGACAAACGTTTGTTTCCTGGCGTCTCGCCAGAGCGCGGCTTCCCGTTCGGCCCATTTTGATGGAGTCATGGGTTAAGAACGGTGTCTATCGCGATACTCCCGTTCCAGTGCAGCGTGATGAGTTCTTTGGGTCTTACACGCCAGCGAGAGGAGATGCCAATCGGGGGACATTGACCATCGGTCCTTTTGATGCTCAGAGGCAACTTGCGATTGGCATACCCTTCGTGACCGGACCCACACAACATGGGCTAACCATTGCCGTTGTGAATCACAAAACCGGGGCCGTAATTGCGGAACTGAAGCCGCCGCCCAATACGCCACGATGGGCAATCTGGCGGCCCCATATTTCGCCCCTTAAGCCGACTCAAATCGATGTGGTGGCGAAAGACGAGGGAACCGGGTGGGGACAGTGGCTCGCGATTGGGTATCCACTTCGGATTTCCGAACCATAGCAACATGGTCGTGCACAACCATTTTGTTTTGCAGAATACGACCCCAGAGCCTGAACCGTTATCCGGTATTTGGATCAATCCGCGGATATCCACGCGTCAGGCCTAGCTGAGATGAGCTTGTCAGCCCGACCGCCCAATAAATCGGATTTTGAGATAGTCGTAAAACGAGTCCAGGAGCATCTGCCTCTAGTCTCAAGCAAGCAAAGGAGAACAGAACACCCGCAGCCACGACGAATCTGGGCGAAACCGCCCGGCTAGACGGCGCATCAGAGCAGTCCAGTTTAACCGCGTGATGAATTCCCCGGGGCTTATCCGCGCGCCACTTTAGCGACAGCTGCTGGGCTCTCCGATGGCGACCCACTGTCCCCAACCACGGCCGTAGTCATCCACTGTGATGCGTAGTCGTGTAACGCCTGCATCCAGTTGCATCCGCCAGAAGCGCCATTGTTGATCCGAATCGCGCATAGGAACGGTGCCGATTGAGCGTTTACCATCGACGTTCCAGACGTTCACCGCTAATCCCTCCACCGATGGCCCGTGCAGCACCGGCAGAATAATGCAGCCACCTGTCGGCGCAGTGAAGACCGAGGATGTAATTTGCTCCGTATTTCCGTCCGAACCGTCCCATGTAGAATGGACTGGCCCCGGGGGTGAGTCCTTCAGCATGATGTGCGGAATTGTATCTTCGCTCCGGCTCGGATCCATCTTCCATCGAATTCCAGAAATTGATGCGCCGAGGGAATCCAGGAAAGCTGCTGCGAATGGCGGGACCTGGAAAGAGCCGCTGAGAGGGGAAAGTCCGCCCGGCAACACAAGGTAAGCGCGATAAGAATCGCTTTTAAACCTAGCGCTCGCGAACCCGATCCAAACCGGGAGGCGCGGGTCCCCCGATTTTCCAACGATGGGGTCATCCGGAATACCGGCTGCAAATCGCTCGCCGAATCCCACAATACGACCTCTCTCATTCGCTAGAATGATCCAGCGATACTGTTGAGTATCCCCGCCATCATATGCCCATCCGGAAACTTCCATGCCAGAAGGTACCGGAAAAGCTTTGGTTATAGATCCCGGCGTTGCGGTGCTCAAGATTCTGCTGAATCGAGCCGCGGGTTGCCCCAGCCATCTGCTCCGTGGCCTATAGTAGATGGACAAATGATCATTCTGAAGTACGGGGAGCATACGGCGAAGAAACCCGATATCTGGAAAGGCTTTTAGCATCAATCGGGGAACTGCTAAATTGTCCTCGAGGCTGAGAACCGCCTCCTGAGCGTTAGCGAAATCAACCGTGCTACCCTCAACCCACCAATTCAAGTGGGAGAACCCCGTTGCTATAAAAAAAATAAAACCCAATGTCGTGATCAAAGATGCCACTCTCCATCTGCATTTGCCGGCCAGCCATAAGCAAAGCGAAATGAGCACCGCCCAATTCACGAGTGGAACCGTTACGTACCGTGGGGGTTTCGCAGCTATGAAGGTGGGGTCGGCCGGATTCATGCGTCCAGCCGCCGTGATGATCGCTGTCAAGAGTGTGAAACAGTAAAACCCAAAAAGTACAATCGCCGGACGGTCCTTTAAAAGACCGGATCGCGCCGCAGAAATGAAAAGGAATATTGCCGCCGCAAGACTTGCTAAGCCGATGCAAACTCCAAAATCCGGCGACTTGATCGCACCGATCGCACCGAAAGGCATGCTGAGGTAAGAGCCTATAAAGCCGATTGAATAAAACGGATGACGGAAAAAATTTGAGATGTTGAGGCTATTAGAAAACTGGTAGCCAACAAAGTAAGCTCCTACTGAAACTATGGAACAGAGAATAAGCGCAATCCGTTGGCGTTTCCGAAGCTGCAGCAAAAATCCAGCAGCAATCAAGATCGGCCAGAGCAGAAGCCCGTTCCCGGATGAGTAATTGACAACTACCGCTGCGGCTATCGCTAAAGCTAAATAAGAATTCGTTGCAGCTTTCTTTGTGCCTGCCAAACTAAGCCACGCGAACGAAAGGATGGCAGCGACTTCCGTCAGCGTCCACTGCAAAAGAAATGGCCATGCCAGAAGCGATACGCTTCCTTGCCAGCCAATGACGATACCGGCAAGTAATACTGTGGTTGCACGAATCGCGCGTGAAAGGTGAGAATCGGAAAGGATGGCCCATGCGATTGTCCCCCACGTAAATAGATAGCAGAGGAAACTAACTAAGAGGGGCAGGAACTGGCGTCCGTGCCATAGCAGCATATCCAGTAAAAAGACAAGTTCCGGAAAAATGATGCGATGGTCATTATGCTGACGCCAGAGGAAGTGGAGGTGCAGAGTCTTGAATTGCGGAAAATCTTCAACTACACGCCAATAGTCCCAGATTGGAAGGGGCATGTAGTAGTCCACCATTCGGTGAATGATCTGGAACCAGTTGTAAAGCATCCATATGGTCAGCCCCTGTAGAAAAAAGAGGATCAAATAATTGCGGTATCGAAAAAAGAAGGTTTTGACGCGCAGTACAATGCGTCCCGTGCGCGAAGCGACGCCAACAGCGTCGCCGATTTCAATACTGTCCGCAGAGACCGTTTCGCGGCCGAGATTCGGGTCTGAAAAGTGCTTCATTACTGTTTCAAATCAGAGTGAGGGATTCCACAGCCGAACCAATTATTATGCTCTATCGCAAATAATCAGCCGACACCGTCAGGCACGGCAAGATGACCATACCACCGCCGCCATAGCGTAGGAAGAACTGCTAGAACAACTTTCAATTTGGACGCTCCGCGAACCCGAACGAATGGAATGAAACGGCACAAGCGCTGGCGCCGCTGCAGGGGTGACACTCGCTTCCGGTGGCGCCGCCGGGCTATCTTTTGAAGTCAAATCAGAGACATCCGTTTGAGTTACATCCAGCTAAATCCGCTGGCGGCCAGCGGCAGATTTCGGATGCGCTGGCCCGTCGCCGCAAATATAGCATTCGAGACCGCAGGCAGCACGGGCGGCAAGCTCGGTTCGCCGAGACCGGTGGGCGAATGGTCGGTTTTCAGGAAATGGATTTCGACCTCGGGCGCCGAGCGGAAGCGAAGCAGCGGGAATTGATTGTAGTTCGTCTGCTCGACGCGCCCGTTCTTCAACGTGATCTGCTGGCCCATCAATTCGCTTAGCCCGTCGACAGCCGCGCCCTGCACCTGTGCGGTGGCGCCGCTGGGGTTCACGATTTGACTTCCGACGTCTCCGCACACCCAAAGCTTGTTTACCTTGAGCGTGTTGTTCGCACCCACGCTGACCTCGGCTACGTGCGCAAAATAGCCGAGGAAACTGTGGTGGAACGCGATGCCCATCGCCGCGCCTTTCGGCAACTGGCGTTTGCCCCAGCCGGATTGTTCCGCCACGTGTTGCACCACGCCGCGCATACGGCCGGCATCGTAGGGGTGCCGCTCATGGCGGGAAGGGATCTGCGGCTCGGAAAGCAGTGCTAAGCGAAACTCGACTGGATCCTTGCCCGCCTCATGCGCCAACTCATCTATAAAGGATTGAAAAACGAAAGCCTGCGAATTCGCCCCGGGTGCGCGCAGAGCGCCGGTCTTCAGCCGGAGCGGCATTACAGAAGAATAGGTTGCGAAATTCGGCACGAAACCGGCGGGAAATTCGCCCCGCGAGATACCCGCGGCCGGGGCGAAGTGATCGCCATCGCCATAACTTACAAAATGGTTGCGCCAGGCGACCAGTTTCCCGGATGCATCCAGCCCGGCTTTGAGAAAATGGAACCCGCCCGGACGATAATAGTCGTGCGCCATATCGTCCTCGCGCGACCAGATCAGTTTCACCGGCACGCCCACTTTCCTCGCGATGTAGGCGACCTCGACCATGTAATCGTTGGTCAGGCCGCGCCCGAACGAGCCGCCTGCACGCAGCAGATGGATTGAAATTGCGTTGTCGGGAATATTCAAAATCTTGGCGACGAGATCGCGGCCGCGCTTCGGCTGCTGAGTGTTACTCCAGATTTCGAGCTTGCCGTTTTGATAATGCGCGGTGCAGTTGCGCGGCTCCAGCGGCGCGTGCGAAATGAACGGATAGGAATACGCCGCTTCGATCACCTTGGCCGAATCTTTGAAGGCCGCGTCGGGATCGCCGTCATGGCGAATCGTGCGCTGCGGCGCTTGGGTTGACAGCTCCCGCGCGTGCTTGGCGAAATTTTCGCTGCTTTGCTTCGCGGCAACGCCTTCGTTCCACTTCACGCGCAGTTTCTTGCGTGCCGATTCCGCCTGCCACCAGGTATCGGCAACAATGGCAATTCCCGACTCGAGTCCTGGATCGCCGCGCATGACCGGCCCGACTTCCAAATCGTAATCGACCACAAATGCATGCCGCACGCCGGGCAGACGTTTGATTTCGTCCAGATTGGCGCTCACGACCTTTCCGCCAAAAACGGGACATTTTTCGTACGCGGCGCACAACATGCCGGGCAGCTCGAAATCGATCGCGTAAACCTGCTTACCGGTGACGATCTGGGGCACATCGACACCTGGCGTCCATTTGCCGATGATCGTGTAACTCGCGGGTGCTTTCAGCTTGACGGTCTTGAGATCGGGAACCGGCATGGCGGCCGCCTTAGCCGCCAGTTCGCCATATCCGAGCGAGCGATCGGTCTTCTGATCGTAGACGCGCCCATGCTGCGCGTAGAGTTCGCTCACTGGTACGCCCCATGTCGCCGCGGCAGCCTCGATCAGCATCTGGCGCCCGGCCGCGCCCACCTGCTGCATTGGCAGCCAGTTGTTCGGAGCAGCACGGCTGCCGCCAGTCGACTGGCGGCCATATTTTTCGTCGAAATTCGCCTGCTCGACTTTGACCTTCTTCCAATCGACGTCCAGTTCTTCGGCGATGAGCATAGGCAGCATCGTCACGACGCCCTGCCCGATTTCGGGATTACGCGAAAGCAAGGTCACCGTGCCGTCCGGCGCGATCTTCATAAAGGCCATGGGCTGAAGCTGCCCTTGCGATCCATAACTTTGTGCGTCTGCCACAGCAGAGGTGTAGAGGCCAAGCAGCATGCCTCCGCCTGAGGCGGAAGCGACTTGAAGAAAAGAGCGGCGGTTGAGTCGCATGGCTATCGACCTCCTTGACGGTTCTCCGCGGCCTTGTGGATCGCCTTCCGGATCCGCAGATACGTTCCGCAGCGGCAGTAATTGCCGTTCATCGCGTCGTCGATCTGCTCATCGGTAGGATGCGGATGTTTGGCAAGCAGCGCGGAAGCGGACATAATCTGCCCCACCTGGCAGTAGCCGCACTGCGGCACGTCCACCTCGCGCCACGCGACCTGCAGCGCATGCGAACTGTCCGACGACAAGCCTTCTATGGTCGTGATCTTGCCGTTCGCAACGGTGGAAACGGGCATCATGCACGACCGGATCGCCCGGCCATTGTAATGAACCGTGCAGGCGCCGCATTCGCCGATGCCGCAGCCGTACTTGGTGCCGTGCAGTTTGAGCTCCTCGCGGATGACCCAGAGGAGCGGAGTATCGCCGGGCGATTCGATGGCCGCCGGCCGGCCGTTTACCGTCAGTTGGATCGCCATATGCCTATTAGCTCCAAAATACGCCGATCAGGGGAGCAATGTTACGCGAAATTCTTCCTAAGCTGGCTTTCGCTTGCGCTGCTTGGTATGATATCTCTTTACGAACGCGAACAGAATGCAGACCCAGATCCAGGCCGGTATCATTATTGAGGGCATTCCAAGCCCCGCCTGAGACCTCGCGTTCCCATAAAAAGTTCCAGAGGCCATCGGCGGCAAGCAACCCGCCGATGGCCTTTTCATTTCAGAGCAGAGGAACCCATGAGAATCTCCATCTTCGATACGACATTACGCGACGGCACGCAGGGCGAATCTATTTCCCTTTCGGTAGACGACAAGCTGCTGATCGCCAAGAAGCTCGATGAGCTGGGGATCGACTATATCGAAGGCGGCTGGCCTGGATCGAATCCGAACGATCATGAGTTCTTCGAACGGGCGCGCCAGCTCCAGCTCAAGCATGCGAAGCTGACTGCCTTCGGCGCCACCCGGCTGGCGAAATACCGCGTCGATCAAGACCCGAGCATTGCGGAATTGATCGCGGCCGGCACGCCGGTGGTCTCCATTTTCGGCAAATCGTGGGACCTTCACGTCCAGCGCGCGCTGGGGATCACGAACGAAGAAAATTTGCGCCTCATCTCGGAAACCGTTTCCTATTTGAAGGCGCACGGAAAAGAAGTTGTCTACGACGCCGAGCATTTTTTCGATGGATATAATGCCGATCCCGCGTATGCGCTGCGCACTATCGAAACCGCGAGAGAAGCCGGCGCCGATGTCGTCTGTCTGTGCGATACCAATGGAGGGACGCTGCCCGGGCGGTTGGCGGAAATCGTTCGGGAAGTCCGAAGCCGCATCGACGGGACGCTCGGCATCCATTGCCACAACGACTCCGATGTTGCTGTCGCCAATACCTTGGCCGCCGTCGAGGCGGGTGCTACGCATGTACAAGGCTGCATCAACGGCTACGGCGAACGCTGCGGGAACGTGAATCTTTGCTCCGTGCTGGCCAATTTGGAATTGAAGCTGGGATATACCGCGATCGGGCGTGAGAATTTGAAAAATCTCACGAACCTGGCGCGATATGTGTCGGAGTTGGCGAATTTACCCCTGCGCCGTGACCAGCCGTTTGTCGGCCCCAGCGCATTCGCGCATAAGGGCGGAATTCACGTCAGCGCCGTACTGAAAGATTCGTCTACTTACGAACACATCCGGCCGGAAACCGTCGGAAACCGCCAGCGTGTCCTGGTGAGCCAGCTTTCCGGCCGGGGAAACATCACTTACAAACTGAAGCAACTGGGCCTGGCAGACTATGTGAACGACGAAGCCCGCCGCGAACTCTTGACGCGCATCAAGCAAATGGAACACCAGGGCTACGACTTTGAAAGCGCGGACGGTACTTTCGAGCTGCTGGTGCGCGAGGCGATCCACCCGGATTTTCACCCGTTCGAAGTCGGCCGGTATGAGTTTTCGACTCGGTACGAGCCTGGCGGGAACGATGGACCGATAACCACAGCGAGCGTCGCGCTGAGTGTGGCCGGCCAGACGCATTCGTTCACCGGCGCGGGCGAGGGACCCGTTCACGCCCTTGACATCTGCCTGCGCCGCTGCCTGGCTTCCACTTACCCCGCGATTACGGATGTCCGGCTTACCGATTATAAAGTTCGCGTCCTGGGCGCGAAGGTCTCGACCGACTCGAAGGTACGTGTGCTGGTGGAATGGACCGACCATCGCCGCAGTTGGACGACTGTCGGCGTCTCTAATAACGTGATCGACGCAAGCTGGCGGGCTTTGGTGGATGCGTTGCGGCTGGAGTTGATCCGTGTCGCCGAACCGAGGCGCGATTACAGCCTGGCGGTGTAAGTGCGCGGCGTTCTTTCGAGTCGCGAGGCGTCGTTTGACCAGATTCTGATCGTCGAGAGCTGCGCACGGGAAGTTACAGAACGATTTTTGCGGCATGCTTACAAAGAGCAGCGCAGCCGGCGCGTCGATCTGGTGACTTGCTACGCTGGTGCGCCGCGTGCTTTCGATCCAGCGCGCGGCACAGTCTTTTGTGTTCACCAGCCGGAAATTGCAGGCAATCGCCGCAAGTTTATTTCCGGGCTGAACTCGTCACCTTACACGCTGGTTGCCATTTTCTGCGCGGGAACGCCGGTGCTGCAGAAATGGAAATGGGCCATCGCGCTGCGCACGCGCGCTAAGGTTCTAATCGTCAACGAGCGCGCGGATTTTTTCTGCTTCGATCTGGCAAGCCGCCGCCTCGCCGGACGACTGCTGGCGGAGCGGCTGAGCCTCCGCGGATCGATCGATCTGCGCGCCCTAGCCGAGGCGTTGCTGCTTCCGTTTACGATTGCGTTTTTGCTTAGCTATGCGGGATGGGTGCACGCGCGGCGGTTCGTGCGTTCTGCAACGAGTCAGCTTTAATGTACATTGCGCGCATTACTCCGTTGCAGGTGATTAATCCAGAATTCCCCGATCTCGACTCCCGCGATCCCTTTGACCGGATCATCGTGGCTCATGCAAAGTCCAACGGATTTCTCACCTTGTTTCCGCCGATGAGAATATTCGCACTCACTACCAGGGAGCCGTCTGGTGAAGCAGCGTGAAATTTCTCGCCTCGCAATACGTCGGTTTCTTCAGCTTCAGCCGCTATAGTTTGCAACGACCCTGATGACCTTGCCATCTCCGTCGAATTCCATAAATTCAGCGGTCTTCGTGCCCCTCTGATTTACGTAGCACAGGACAGCGCTCGAGAGCCCCCACATCACCTCTTCGAGGTCGAAAGTAAGGTTTGGGTATGCCTGAAGCCCCCGCTCAAAGTATCGGCGCAGAGCTTCCTTACCGCTGACCCTGCCGCTCGCATCGTTCAAGAGCTTCGCCGCGGCCGGAGACGTGAGGACGACGTCGGAGGCGTAGTGGGACATGATCGCGTCGAGATCGTGGGAGTTCCATGCCCACACCCAGTCGCGGGCGAAGTCTCTAGCGGCGGCTTCGGTGAGCATCGGATCGTCTCTATCGTAACCCGGCTCGGTGATGGCGCGCGATATCATCGGCTTGTTATGAAAGCGACCGTCGCGGACCCGATTGGGGGGCCTGAAAACCTGAAATATATGGATGTCGCCAAGCCCCAGCCTGGCGATAACGAAGTTCTGGTCAAGCTGGAAGCGATCGGCGTAAACTTCATCGACGTTTACTTCCGAAAGGGCCTTTATAAGGCGGATCCGCCCATCCGGCTCGGGAGCGAAGGTGCTGGAGTGGTCGAGAGCGCGGGGAAAAACACGCGATTCAAACGAGGCCAGCGTGTTGCCTATTCAATGACGCGCGGTTCGTATGCCGAATACGCGGTTGTGCCGGATACGGCGCTGGTCGAGTTGCCCGACGCGATCGGCTTCGATACGGCTGCCGCGGTCCTGCTGCAAGGAATGACCGCGCATTACTTGACGCGTTCCACTTTCCCGCTGCGCCCGGGCCATACCTGCCTGATTCACGCGGCTGCAGGAGGCGCCGGCTTGCTGACCGTGCAGATGGCGAAAATCGCCGGGGCTACCGTCATTGGAACGGCCGGTACGAAAGAAAAGGCGCAGCTTGCGTGCGACCATGGCGCCGACCACGCAGTTGTTTATACCGAGAGCAATTTTGCCGAAGAGACGAAAAAATTCACCGGCGGCAAGGGCCTGGACGTCATTTACGATTCGGTGGGACAGGCGACATTTCATCAAGGGCTCGACTGTCTGCGGCCGCGCGGCATGATGGTTAGTTTCGGTCAGTCGAGCGGACCGATCGGCACCATCGATCCGTTGATCCTGAGTCAGAAGGGTTCGCTGTTCCTCACCCGCCCGAGCCTCACGCATTACGTCAGCGAACCCGAAGAATTGAAGTGGCGCGCTTCCGATATCTTCGGCTGGATCGCGGATGGACGTTTGAAGGTGAAGATATACAAAACCTACCCGCTTGCCGAGGCTGCCGCCGCACATCGCGATCTCGAATCGCGGAAAACTACGGGCAAGCTGCTGCTGAAACCCTAGGGCTGCTTCTGACATTTATGCATGCATCGCATGATTTTGAATGCCGAAACGGAGCCGCAAGCGTAAGCGAGCGGGCCTGGGCGCTCACGCTTCCGGCTCCGCTTCGAGATTAGGGCTGCCTTGGACAACCACAACGAACTTCCGGAGCGAAGAGCGCGCGTCGTACGGCTGCTCGAAGAGGAGCGCATTAGCGCTTTTCTCGTCACCGCGCTGCCGAACATCCGCTATTTGAGCGGCTTCACCGGCAGCAATGCCGCGCTGCTGATCACGCCCGACCGCGCGCTGCTGTTTACCGATCCGCGCTATCAAACCCAAGCGCCACAGGAATCCGATTGCGCGGTGAAGATTGCAAAGGGTCCGCTCACGAAAGAATTGAGCAAGTGGATGCCGCGCCTGCGCGTGAAATCGCTCGGCTTCGAGGGCAACCGCATCGGCTTCGACGTTCACGAGCAATTGAACGCGGCAAAAGGCGTCCGGCTTAAGCCGGCTTACGGCGTTGTCGAGCGCTTTCGCATGGTGAAATCGCCCGCCGAGATTGCAGCAATCCAAGCTGCGGTGCAACTGAACTCACAGGCACTTGCACAGGCCCTGCGGCATCTGGAACCCAACGCCACGGAACTGGACCTGGCCGCGGAGATCGAATATCGCATGCGCCGATTGGGCGCGGACGGCCCGGCTTTTGAGACGATTGTCGCCGCGGGCGAGCGCACGGCGCTTCCCCACGCGCACCCCACACAGCGGCGCATTCGGAACGATCAACTATTATTAGTAGATATGGGTGCCACGCTCGCTGGGTATGCGAGCGACATGACGCGCACCTACGCAGTCGGCAAGCTGAGCACAAAGCTGCGGCGGATGTATCGCGCGGTGCTTGAAAGCCAGCTTGCAGCGATCGATGCGGTAAAGCCGGGGTTTTCTTGCGCCAGGGTCGATCAGGCCGCCCGCGATGTGCTGCGCGGTTACGGCATGGACAAGCTGTTCATCCATTCGACCGGGCACGGCCTCGGCCTGGAAATTCACGAAAGCCCGCGGTTGGGGCGGAGAGAAAGGACGAAGCTGGAGCCTGGAATGGCGATCACGATCGAACCCGGAGTTTACGAAGAAGGAGTTGGGGGCGTGCGCATCGAAGACACGGTCGTGGTCACTGCAAACGGCTGCGCAATCCTGACGCCCACCCCGAAAGAGCTGATCGCACTCTAGACCATGAGAAGTTTTGACGATATCAAGGAACTGATCCGGATTGTGCGGGAAACCGGAATCGGAGAGCTGGAAGTGCAGGAAGGCGATTACCGCATTCGCATCAGCGGAAGCGTTCCGAATCAAAGCGTGACTGCGCCGGTTGCCGCCGCCGCTCCAACGGTCCCGCACCCGGCAACTGCTCGGGAGACGGAAGAAAGCCGCGACGTTCCGGTGACCTCTCCCATCGTCGGCACCTACTACGATTCGCCGGCTCCGGGCGCGCCGTCATTTGTGAAAGTGGGCGATCGCGTGGAGCCGAAGCAGGTCCTGTGCATCATTGAATCGATGAAGCTGATGAACGAGATTGAAGCCGAGACCAGCGGTATCATCGCGGCCAAGCTGGTGGAGAACGGCCGCGCGGTGGAATATGGACAGACGCTGTTCACCATCCGGCCGGCTTGAGATGGAACGCCGCCGATGTTTCGTAAGATTCTGATCGCAAACCGAGGTGAAATCGCGGTTCGCATTCTGTGCGCCTGCCGCGAACTCGGGATCAAGACCGTCGCGGTTTATTCGGAAGCCGACCGCCACAGCCTTCATGTTCGCTTCGCCGACGAAGCGATTTGCATTGGGCCGGCCAAGAGCGCCCGCAGCTATCTCGACGTCGCCGCGGTCATCAGCGCCGCCGAAATCACCAACGTCGACGCCGTTCATCCGGGATACGGCTTTTTGAGCGAGAATGCCGATTTTGCCGAGGTCTGCGAACTGTCGGGCATTACCTTCATCGGCCCGAAGCCTCAGGTCATCCGGCAGATGGGATCCAAGCAGCATGCTCGCACGATGATGCGCGAAGCCGGTGTACCCATCCTGCCCGGCTCGCAGGGAATTCTGAATGGCTCCGAGGAAGCTCTGTCGCTAGCCAACGATGTTGGCTACCCGGTCATGTTGAAAGCGGCCGCGGGCGGCGGCGGCCGGGGCATGCGCGTGGTGCGCCGCGAAACCGATCTCGCGGCGCTGCTGGCCCAAGCGCAGGCGGAAGCCGCGGCGGCATTTTCCTGCGACGACATCTATATGGAAAAGCTGCTCGAAGCGCCGCGCCACATCGAATTCCAGGTGCTTGCCGACCAGCATGGGAACGTGGAGATCCTGGGCGAGCGTGAGTGCTCCATCCAGCGCCGGCATCAAAAGCTGCTGGAAGAATCGCCCTCGCCTGCCGTCTCCTGCGAACTGCGCGCCAGAATGTCGGAAGGCCTGCGCACGGCAATGAAGCAGATTGGCTACACCAACGCCGGAACCGTCGAATTTTTGATGGACGAAAACGGCGACCTACACTTCATCGAAGTGAATGCGCGCATCCAGGTGGAACACCCGGTGACCGAGTTCGTCACCGGCATCGACCTGGTAAAGGCGCAGATCCACATCGCTGCGGGCGAACCGCTGGACGAAATTCTTTCCGGCCCCGTCCGCTTCCAGGGTCACGCCATCGAGTGCCGCATCAACGCCGAGCATCCCGAAACCTTCGCCCCATCGCCCGGACGCATCACCGGCCTGAATCTGCCCGGCGGCATCGGCGTGCGCGTGGATACCGCTGCCTATACCGACTGCGTGATTCCTCCTTACTACGATTCGCTCGTCGCCAAGCTGATCGCACACGGCCGCGACCGCGCCGAAGCCATCAGCCGCATGAAGCGGGCGCTCAGCATGTTCGTCATCGAGGGCATCCATACCACCATCCCGCTCCAGGAACGGATTCTGTCCGATTCCAGGTTCCTTGCCGGCCGGTTTGATACAAATTTTTTGAACGGTTGAGAACACCTTGTGCTCCGACGGACTAAAATAATTGACTATCGTGCCGATGATATTGAGAGTGCGTCTGCTTTCAGAAAACTGGAACATGGATACGCGCTGAGGAATCCAACTGGAGGGCAATGACGGAAACCAAGAGATCCTCGTTCAAGTACTACATCCACGATGGCGTCGATGCCTGCCGTCTGCAACTGATCGGGGAGTTTACCGAACGGGACGTTCGAGAACTGGACGGCTGCTGGCGCACGACCAAGACGATTGTCGGCGGCCGCAGAGTAGTTCTGGATCTGCGCGCCGTCTCGGGCGTGGATGAAGCGGGCAAGCGCTGGCTCGCCTCTATGGGCAGCGAGGGCGTGCATTATCTGCCTGAATCGTTTCTGCAAAAATGCATCTCTGGAGCGCCGATCCAGGCCGAGCAGCCCGATCCGGGAGCCAGAACCAGTTTCCTCGGCCGCCTGCTCGCCCCGCTGCGTGCCCGCGCCGACGCCGCTCAGTCATAACATCGCTCCGCTATACTCGCTCAGGTGAGCCGACACTATCTCGCCCTTGATCTCGGCGCGGAAAGCGGACGCGCCATGCTGGCGCACATCGACGGGCTCAAAGTCGAAATTTCCGAGCTGCACCGCTTCAAAAACACTCCGGTGCAACTGCCAACTGGCCTTTACTGGGACACTCTGCATTTATTTCAGGAAATCTGCCAGGGCATCCGCGTGGCCGCCAAAGCGGTGGACCGCCTGGACGGCATCGGCATCGATACCTGGGGCGTCGACTTCGGTCTTCTCGACGAAGCCGGCGAGCTGCTCGAAAATCCACGCCATTATCGCGACCAGCGAACCTATGGCACACCCGAAGAAGTATTTACCACCGTCCCGCGCGCGGAGATTTTTCGCCACACCGGCATCCAATTCATGAACATCAACTCTCTCTACCAGCTCTATGCGCTGCAGAGAGATTCGCCGCGGCTGCTCGATCTGGCGTCGAAATTGCTGTTCATGCCGGATCTGTTTAATCATTTCCTCACGGGCTCCTTTGTCTCCGAACGCACCATCGCGAGCACATCGCAGTTCTACGACCCGAGGCGCAAGCGCTTCGCCACCGACATGCTGCGAAGACTCGGCATTCACGCCAGCTTTCTTCCGGAACTGATCGACCCCGGCATGGAGCTCGGACCCGTTCTTCCTTATGTTTCCGATCTCTGCGCGCTTCGCCAGGATACGCTCGTCTACACAACCGGTTCCCACGACACGGCATCGGCGGTAGCAGCCGTTCCCGCATCCCCAAAAGAAAGCTGGTGCTATATCAGTTCGGGCACCTGGTCGCTGATGGGCATGGAAGTGGACGAGCCGATTATTAACGGCGATTCGCTGGCGGCCAATTTCACCAACGAAAGCGGCGTGGCCGGAAAAATTCGCTTTCTGAAGAACATTCCCGGGCTGTGGCTGCTCGAAGAATGCCGCCGCGCCTGGGCCAAAGAGGGCCGCGAGATCTCATATGAACAGTTGATGGCGCAGGCGGTCGCGGCCAAACCGACTCAGACCGTATTGGATCTCGAAGAATTCGCTTCGCCCGGCAATTATCCCCGGCGAATCCGCGAACACTGTCTGAAAACCGGACAGCAAGCACCCGAAGACCCCGGCGCGACCTGCCGCGTGATTCTGCAAACGCTCGCCGCGCGCTACAAGGAAGTCGTCGAACTGCTCGAACGTCTCACCGGCAAGCCGATTCCGGTGATTCACATCGTAGGCGGCGGCTCGCGCAACCGTTTGTTGAATCAATTAGCCGCCGATGTGACCGGGCGTCGTGTCGTCGCCGGCCCGGCCGAGGCGACTGCCATCGGAAACGCGCTTACGCAGGCGATGGCCGCGGGCGATCTCGGATCGATTGAGGAACTGCGCGCCATGGTGCGCCACTCGTTCGAGGTCGAAGAGTTTACACCGAAAGCCCACACCGCATCTTGAACACCAGCCCCCGGCGATGCACGGTCCGGCGCGGACCGAGCCGGACACGGAAAACTGAGCATCTAGCTTTGAGCGAGGAGGCTATGCGCAGGCCGAGACAGGCTCTCGCATATCCCGCCGCAGTTCTTCGATAGTGGAAAGCAGTTCTTCAGGCGAAAACGGCCGCAGCAGGTTTTGCGTGCAGGCGCCGTTCCGTTCCTGGCCTGGGTCGTTGACCAGGAGAACGGTCGGAAGATCCGGCGTCTCCCGGCGCAAACGCTCCAACAGACCTCCGGTGAGTCCCGGCTCATCGCCGGGGGCTATCGCCAGCGAAAGAAATGAGCTCCAGCACTCGAACAGCTCGATCGCGGCCGCGGAAGCGGATGCCTCCAACACACGATAATGCTGCGACTGAAGCGTTTTCACAATCAACCGGCGAATCGCCATATCGGGCTCGACCACCAGCGCCACAGAATTTGCCGTCGGCCCGCTCGCGGAACGGACCGCGGCGCGCTCGGCGCTGCGCTCGTTGAGCGTTTTTATTTTCGCCAGCAGCGTGGTGCGCTTGATACGAAGCAGGTCCGCAGCGCGCGCTTTGTTCCCTCCCGAAGCCGCGAGCGCCTGATTGAGCAGCGCGAGCTCGAAGCCGCTGACCGCTTCGTCGAAATCGATCCCTTCTTTCGGCACCATCGCAGCGGCGCGGGGGCCGCTGCTAGCCGCCATTCCGGCCGGACGCCTCGCCACCGCAAAATCACTCGCCTCCAAGAGGCGCCGTTCTCCGCTCAAGGCACACGCCATCTGCACCGCGTGCTCAAGCTGGCGTACGTTGCCCGGCCAGTCCTGCTGCATCAAATACTCGACCGCATCCGCCGCAATTTGCTTCGGAGCCGAGCTCTCCGCCGCGTGGATCTTCTCCAGAAAATGCTCCACCAGCAGCGGAATATCCTCGCGCCTTTCGCGCAGCGGCGGCAGTTCAATCGGCACCACGTTCAGCCGGTAATACAAGTCCTCGCGGAAGCGGCGCTCGCGCACGGCTCTTTCCAGATCGATATTCGACGCCGCGATCACGCGCACATCCACCTTGATCGTCTCCGAAGCGCCTACCCGTTGAAACTCCTGTTCCTGCAGCACCCGCAGCAGCTTCGCCTGCGCGTCGAGCGGCAGATCTCCGATTTCGTCAAGAAAAATCGAGCTGCGGTGCGCCTGCTCAAACCGGCCAATACGGCTGGCATACGCGCCGGTAAACGCCCCTTTCGCATGGCCGAATAGCTCGGTCTCGATCAGGCTCGCCGGAAGCGCGGTGCAGTTAACCGGCACCATGGGAAGCGAGGCCCGGTTGCCGGCGGCGTGCAGCGCGCGCGCCACCATTTCCTTGCCCGTCCCGGTTTCCCCGCCAATCAGAACGGTGCAGCGCTTGGCGGCCACCAACTCGATGATTTCGCAAACCTGCACCAGCGCCCGGCTGCGACCGATCAACAGCCGCCGCCAGGGTGCATAGCGCCCTTCATCCACCAGTTCTGATCCTGTATGCTCCATCCGACAGTCGGGCCGCGCCGAAAAGCGGCGTCCCCTTTTCCTCTTCGGCCCGATTCGCGGTTTCTTTACAACTCGGCCAGTTTCCGCTCGCGGAAATGCGCCGCATTCCAGGCTTCCTGCGCCACCCGTTCGAGTTCACGGTTCCACTCCTGCCGCCATTCCGCCATTCTCCGCTCCCGCATCTTGACCAGCAGCCGCAGCGCCTGCTCGGCTGCAAGCACCCGCTTCCGCTGCTGCACAGCAACGTTTTCGGCTGTTTCCATCCGCTCCCGAATCGCTGTCCCGCGCGCCCGTAACCCCAATAAAAAGCCAGAGAGAGCCCGCAACTCCACTGAGCCTGCCCCGCCCGGCGCCCGCTGCAGGAATTTACCCGCGTTCGCCCGCTCCTCGCCCAAATGCTCCCATTCCTGTTTCAGCCGCCGCTGCTCTGCGATGATCTGCTGTAACGTCCGGCGCTCGGCTTCGAGCCGAGCCTCTCTCAGCCGCAGTACCGAATCCAAACGAAATTGAAATTTCTTCATAAACTCTCAGCTTTCAGCGATCAGCTTTCAGCTTCAGTGGGCGGCTGCTGATCGCTGACAGCTTCTTACAACGCACTCGCGACCTCGCCGAGCCCCTTGAGCGTCTCCTCCAACGTGAACTTCTCTTGCGCCCCCTGCTGCAAGAAGCTCATCGTCTTTTCGCGCGTCCGAATGCTCGCATCCAGCTTCGGATTGGACCCCGAGACGTATGCGCCGAGCTGAACCAGGTCTTCCGAGCTGCGGTAGCAGGCGAGCGCCTCACGCACTTTGCGCGCAGCCTCCAAATGCCCGCTTCCAGCCACTTGGGGCGCTACGCGCGAAATCGAACCCAGCACATCGATGGCCGGATAATGCCCCGCCGCCCCCAATTGTCTCGACAGCACGATGTGGCCGTCCAAAATGCCGCGCACCGCGTCCGCAATCGGCTCGTTCATATCGTCGCCTTCCACCAGCACGGTGAAAAATCCCGTAATCGTGCCCTTCTTGAAAGCGCCCGCGCGCTCGAAGATTTTGGGCAGCAGCGCGAACACCGATGGCGTATATCCCTTCTGGCTCGGCGGCTCGCCGGCCGCCAGGCCGATTTCCCGCTGCGCCATGGCCAGCCGCGTGACGGAATCCATCACCAGTAGTACATTCGCCCCCTGATCGCGAAAATACTCCGCAACCGCCAGCGCGACAAAACAAGCGCGAACGCGCAGCGGCGCCGGCCGGTCGGATGTCGCAGCCACCACCACCGATCGTTTTCTTCCCTCCGGACCCAGCTCGCGCTCGATAAAATGGCGCACTTCGCGGTTGCGCTCACCGATCAGCGCAATGACCGACACATCAGCCGAATTCTGACGCGCCATCGCCCCCACCAGCGTGCTTTTTCCTACCCCGCTGCCGCCAAACAGGCCGACCCGCTGCCCCAGCCCGCACGGCAGCAGGCTGTCGATGGCGCGAATGCCAGTCACAAGCGGCGTCTCAATATGCTCGCGTTCAAGCGGCCCCGGTGGCGCTGCATAAAGCTCATACCGCGCCGCGGCCTCGATCGTAGGTCCGCCGTCGGCCGGTCTGCCAAAACCATCCAAAACCCGCCCCAGCAGCCCCGGCCCTACCGCCAGCTCCGAATCCTCGCCGCGCGCATAGATCGGGTCGCCGCCCTCCAAACCGTCTATCTCCTCCAGCGGAATCGAGAGCACACGCCCGTTGCGAAACCCCGCCACCTGCGTACGCACAATCCTCCCGCGCGCGGTATGGATCTCACAGAAACTGCCCATACGCGCCGCCGGCCCCTGGGACTCGACCACCAGCCCGGTGACATCGGTGACCGTTCCCCGCCAGCGCAGCAGCTCGCAGCTATCGAGCGCCGCCACAAAACGCCCCAGATCGATGGAATCGGCCGTCATCGCAAAGCAAGCCGGTCGGCAAATCCCCGGTCGATCTCCTGTAACTGCGTCTCGATGGAAGCATCCAGTTCTCCGGCGGAAGTTTCGAACAGAACGTCCCCCGGACGCAGAGACGGATCCGCAACCACTTCAATCGCGGAGGCCGCGCCGCTGTGTTCGAGACAGGCACGAACGGTCTCCGCCCCAGCGGGGAAGATGCGGACCCGGTGCAGCTCACGGTTCTGCAGCTTTTGCAGCGCCGCGTGTGCCACTCCCTGAATCGCTTCGGGATCGGTCGCCAGTTCGCGCCTCAGAATGCGGCGCGCAATCGCAAGCGCCAGCTTCACCAATTCCATTTCCGCTTCGTTCCGCACTCGCCGCTTCAGAACCGCCAGCTCGCCGAGCGCCTGGACCAGACGTTCCGCAGAGGCATGTACTTCGCTGGCGGCCTGCTCCCGCGCCTGACGCAAACCTTCCTGAAACCCCTTCTGCCGCGCCTCGGCCAGTTCCGCCTGGCGGTTACGCTCGATCTCCTCCAGACGCCTCCCCAAAGCCGGTTCGTCCGGGGACGCGCCGGCCCCTGGCAGCCGCTTCGTGCCAACCGGCTGCCCCGAACCGGCCGGCCGCCAGCAAACCGCATCCGCCTGCTCAGCGCGCGTAATTTTGCACAACATCTTGAAAACCTCTTTAGTTGTCTTCCTCAATCCAGCCGCGGAGCACATTCGCCGCGAGCGCCGGGTCACGCTGCACAATCTCTTTCATACCCGCCCGCATGCTCTCGATCTTTTTCCCTAGCGGCGGCAATTGCAGCCTGAAAGGAGGCAGTTCAATCGGCGTCGACGGAGCTAATCCGGAGCTGGGTTCCCCGGCCGCTTCCTCGCTTCCGGCCTCTACTGACTGCGAGCCGGATGCCTTGGCCCCGCTCGGGAGTGCCCGCTTTCCCTGCATTTCCACCTTGCGCTGCTTCTTTCTGCTCCGCAGCGCGAACAGCGCCACGAGCATCAGAATCACGAGCGCTCCGGCCCCTGCCGCGAGCCAGCGCACATCGAACGGCAGCGGAAATGGAAAGAGCTGCGGCTTCTGCGGCGGGGCTACCGGCGGCAGAGGCGGAGCGGATTGATCGGAGAGCGTCTGCTCGAACGGCAGAGTCTCGATCACGAGCTGGTCTCCACGCTTCGGATCGAGCCCCAGCACTCCCGCCACCACATCGTGAATCGCTTTGAGTTCGGCGGGCGCAGGCGGTACCAGCACCCGCTTCCGCTGCTTGCCCGTGCCCTGCCACTGAAGCGACTGATCCACCAGCAGCGCCGCCGAGATGCGCTTGACCGTCCCTTCCGGAATCTTCACGTGGGTCACGGTTCGCGACGTGTCGTAGGTGACATTTTCGGTCCGCCGGGTGGCCGTACGCGGCGAAGAAGAGGGCCGCGCATCGGCCGGCGGACGCGGCAAATTCGATGCCGTCCCCGGCACGCCCCCCGTTGCGGCCCCGCCCGAAATGTCCTCCGACTTCTGCTGCGACACCATGACTGAACGCGTCGGATCGAGCACTTCCTGGTTCTGATCGGTGGTAGAGAAATCGCAATCGACTGCGACGCCCACGCGAAACTTACCCGGCCCCAGAAGCGGATCGAGCGTGGATTCTACTTTCGCTGCCAGGCTTTTTTCGATTTCGTGCTTGTAAGCCAGCATGCCGTCCGACATCCCGTCGTCGTCCAGCAGCCCTTTATGCGACCGGCTGAGAAGGTCGCCGCGCATATCGACCACAGCCACGTGATCGGGCGTCAGCCCCTGAACCGCGCTCGCCACCAGGTTTTGGATCGCCATTACGTTTCGCGGCAACAGAGCGGCTCCGGGCCGCAGCGAGACCAGCACGCTGGCCTTAGCGGGTTTGCGCGAATCCACGTAAACGGAATCTTTGGGAAAGGTCACACTTACACGCGCTTGCTCCACCTGGCTCAGGGTGCGGATCGTGCGCTCCAGTTCGCCCTCGATCGCGCGCTGATAATCGATATGCTGGGCGAAATCCGTGATGCCTATGTTGGTCTTGTCGAACAATTCAAAGCCGGGCCGGCCCGTTTGAGGCAGCCCGGCGGCCGCCATTTCCAGCCGCAGCTCGTCCAGTTTTTCCGCCGGCACCGCAACCGTCTGCCCGCCATCCTCCAGCCGGTAATCGACCCCGCTCTGCTTCAGCTTTTGCACCACGGCCGCCGCATCGTCAGCCGCCATCCCGGTGAACAACGGACGGAAATCCCGGTCGTGTCTCCAGTGCATCACGCCCATGATCGCCGCGACCGAGAGCAGCGCCACTGCCAGAATGGCTGCCCGCTGCGGCCAGCTCAGCGCCGCGATAAGTTTCTTCAGTTGGTCCATCGCAGTTAGTAAGCATCGAGCCTTCAGCCATCAGCTATCAGCTTTTGGCTGACCGCTGATCGCTGACGGCTCCCTCAAAGCTGCATCTGCATGATTTCCTGATATGCGGACACGACTTTATTCCGCGCCTGCAAAAACATCTCAAATTGCAGATCGGCCTTCTCTGTGGAAAGGATCGCCGTGTGCAAGTCCTCGTTCTTGCCGGAAAGAAAAGCTTGGATCTGCTGGTCCGCGGTTGCGCGCGCTCCTTCTACCTGCTGAACCGCGGATTCGAGCACTTGTTTAAATGCACCCCCTCCCGCGGGAGCGCTGTGACCCAGCGTGATGGGTTCGATCGGCGGCGGCGCGCCAAGTGAAGAAATCGGTATCGGCATGGCGTTAGCGGAACAGATCGATCGAGCGCTGAATCATGTCCTTCACCGACGAGATCGCCGAAACATTGGCGTCGTAAGCACGCGAGGTCTCGACCAGATCCACCATGTCCTCGGCCGCGTTGATGCGCGGATACGCCACATAGCCATCTTTATTGGCATCGGGCGACCCGGGCATATAGCGCATGATCGGCGGATCGTTATCGGTGACGATCTGGCTCACATCCACCCCTTCCGTTCCGGCTTGAACCGCCGTTCCAAAGGCGGACGAAAACGGCGATTCGAGCGGTTCACTCTGAAACACGACGTCGCGGCGCTTGTAGGGCCCGCCCTGCGCCGTGCGCGTGGTGTCGGCGTTGGCGATATTTTCGGTCAGCACTTCGGCGCGCACCCGCTCGGCCGACATGCCTGAGGCGCTCACCGCCATCGTGGAAAACAAGCTCATGATCCGTTGCTCCCTCCTTCGATCGCCATGCGCGTCAATCCAAGCTGAGAGCTAAGAAAATGCGACGCGACGCTAAAGCGCAACTGATTTTCCGCCAGCAGCCGCGATTCGCGCTGCAAGCTCACGTTGTTTCCGTCGTCTTTGAGCGTCAGTCCCTGTACTTCCTGCACCTGGGGCGGCAAGCCCGACAGAGCGTCTTGGAACGCGCTTTCGAAATCGATGTCTTGCGTCTTATAACCCGGCGTATCGGCGTTGGCGATATTCGAAGCCACCAGAGACTGCCGCTCAGCGAGCAGCGTCATGTAGGTGTTGAGATTTCCTGCGATCGGATCTAGCAGCATGGCTCTTTGCAGACCATCCAGCAACTGAGGTGCCATTGAGGAAAGCGCTCAGCAATCAGCAGTCAGCCGCCATCAGCGGGTAATACCAGTCGAAAGCTGATGGCTGAGAGCTGAAAGCTGACCGCTTTGGCGTCATTTTTCTGACGCCTTATCCCTCTACCTGCCAGGTATGTAAGGAGCCGGTCGTGACACTCAGTTGTTCGGACAGGCGCCTCCGGCGCGCCTGAACAAGTTGGCGTGAGCGATGCAGCGTCGCCTGCGCTTGCTCGAGCAATGCGCTGCGTGCGGCCGGATCTTCCATTTCGCCAAGCCGCCGCAAAATGGCTCTGCGATACGCCGCGGCGAACTCAGGAATCGCCTCGAAGGCGCCCTCCTCAACCGCCGCCTGCAACCGCGCTTCAGAGTTGCTTGGATTGCAGGATCTGTACCTGTTGAGCATTGAATAAACCCGTAATTTCGGTCAACTGCTGCTCGAGCGAAGAAATCGCAGCATCCGCCGCAGCCATCTGCTGGATCAGCGTCTGCTGCAATTGGTTTACATTGTTCTGATCGCTCGAAATCTGGTCGCCGATGTCGGAGAGTTCACTCGTGACCGACTGCGTGGCTTGCGGCAGCATGCCTGTTGTCGGATCGGTGACGCTGGTCATGACGTTCTCGGCGTTTTGGAGAAACCCGCTGCCGATCTCGGAGCCGAAAAAGCTCAGCACATCGCTGGGCGATGCTTCGTTGAACGTGCTCTGATCGAATTGCAGATTTCCGCTCTCGTCGAACGAGAGCCCGATCGAAGCGAGCCCGTTCACATTGCCCGAAGGCGCGATGTAATCGACGATGTTGCGCAGCGCACCCTGCAACTGGTACACGACGCTGTCGCCCGAAAGAGCGCCGCCGTTCTGCCCCCGGTTCTTGTTCAATTCCTGCACGGCGCCGTTGTAGGCGCTGACGAACGAATTCAGCGCCGCGGCGATGCCGGCCGTGTTCTGCCCGACCGTAATATCGGCCGTGCCCGTGCCGGCAAACGTCACCGCGAGGCCGGGCGAAATCGTCACCGTGCGCGTGGTCGCATCCACCGGCGTCGCGGGCTGCCCGTTCACTTGATACGTCACATAAGAGCCCGTTGCCAGCGTGTTCAATAGCTGGGTGCTGCTGCTGTCGGTCAGTTGAATCGTATCGGGAGCATATTCGCTGCTCTGGACTGAAAGCCGGTAGTCTGGCGCGGTGGGGCTGCCCACGTTGACCACCGTCGCTTGTACGCCCGCTCCGCTTGTGTTGATCGCATCCGCCAGCCCGTTCAGCGTTCCGTTGGAATCGGTAATCGTGTAGTTCTGGCCGTTGATAGAGAGCGTATAACTCGTGCTTGAATCGATATTGCCGGAGGAGGGATCGGTCACAAGCGTCAGGCCGCTGCCGCTCATCGCGTTTGTCTCGGAGCCCAGGCTCCCAACCGTGACGCTGTAGCTGCCCGCCATCACGCCCGAACTTACGGAAGCCGTCGTAACAGCGGTATTGCTCGAAGTTGCCGCATACGCTCCATCTCCCGCTGCCGAATTGATGCTGTCGATAGCGGTTTGGACTGACTGGAATTTGCTCGCCAGTGTGTTCAGTTCGCTCTGTTGTCCCGTTAGACTTGATTGCTGGCTTTTCAACTGCGTGATCGGCGCCGAGGCTTGCGTGACGGCGGTCTGAATAACCTGGGCAAGCTGCTGCGAAAAAGCGCTGCCGCCGGTAAAAAGTTGCGAACTCGTCGATCCAATGCTTCCCATAATCTACCTACAAAAACGACTCCAGGCCGGACCGCCTAAGGTCCGGCCTGGATAGCTATTTACTGCCCTGAATTACTGCAACAGCTTCAACACCACCTGCGCCGAGGAGTTCGCCTGGGCCATGGCGGCGACCGCCGTCTGCTCGAGCACTTGCCCCTGGGTCAGCTTCGAAGCGTCGGCCGCCACGTCGGCATCGCGGATGCCGCTCTGCGCGGTCGAGAAGTTCGTGATCTGCGAATTGGCCAAGTTGGTCGCGTACTGCAGCAGGTTTTCGCCCGCGCCGACGCGGCCCTGGACCAGGCCGAGAGTTTGAATCGCAGCGTTGATGGCCGTGATGGCCAGCGCAGCGTTGCCGGTGGCCGTAGTACTTTGATTCGGCGCCGTTACTGTCTGCGCTCCGACGGCGGCATACCAGCCACCAGTAGCAGCAGCTGTTTCCGAAACCGTAAAGGTGGTGGCGCTTTGGAGCACGATGTTCGTACCCGTGCCATCGTCCACAGCATAGACGCCGCTGCCTTTCAGGGCGGTATTGATGGCGGTTAGGGCGTGGGCTTGGGTGTCGCCATTCGCAGTGCTTAGCGAAATACTGTAGTTCTGCCCGCCGGCCGCTACCGTGACGGTTTCTGTACCGGCGGTAACGGCTGCAAACGCTCCACTCGATTGATAGTTGGCGCTGTTGATTAGCGTCTCTCCGCTTGTCGCCGCCAACTGTGTCGGCGCTGTACCGCTGACTGAAGTGGTAGCCGCGAGCAGATTGCCGCCCGTCAGTTGCAGCGTGCCGTCGGAGCCGATCTGAGCCGATATGCCCGTGATTCCACCGGCGGCAATCTGGGAGTTCAATTGGCTGACAAATGTAGCCCCCGAAACGCCACTCGTGGATGCGTCCACCTGCACGTTCTTGGTCGTGATCGCTCCGCTTGAATCGAGGTATGTAATGGCGAATTGCTCGTAGTTACTGGAAGAAGGACTCACGTTGAACAAAGCATTGGGGTCGTTCAAGTTGGTTGCCGAGCTGCCTCCAAACGAGCTGCCACCGCCCTGCACGGACGTGGTTGACAGTCCGAGCGATGCCGCATCGACAGCATTGCTCGTACCGCTCAGGTTGATCGTGACGCTCGCGTCTGCCTGCGTGGTCGCGCCGCCGATATATACGTTCAAGTTGGAATTGAACGACCCGCCCGCGTTCAGGTTGACGTTGGTCGCCTGGCGCGTAATTTCGCTGATGAGACCCTGATACTCGTTATCCAGCGTGGCGCGGCTTCCGGTAAAGGTTCCCGAGACCGACTCGGTCGCCAGCGTCTTCATGCGGTCCATAATCGTCGAAATATTGCTCAGCCCGCCGTCAACAATTTGAAGCTGCGCGATACCGGTGCTCGCATTACTGACACCTTGCGTCAATTCCGCGATGTTGTCGCGGTATTGGTTCGCCACCGCGAGACCCGCCGCATCGTCGCCGCTGCTGTTGATCCGGTAACCGGAACTAAGCTGTTGAATGGTTTTGCCCTGCGCCAGGTTATCTGTATTCAGATTGTTCTGCGCGTCGAGCGAAGTAACGTTGGTTTGCAATGAAATCATATTGAGATCCTGTTTCTGAAATTTCCGGCCTTTCCCCGGCGCGGCCTCCATCCTGCCGCTACAGCCTTGTCGCACGTTTCGTGCCGAATTCTAGTTTTTTGTGTTCGGGGCCTTCTGAGCGCTTACGCTTCCGGCTGCGTACCCCGGCTCCACCCGCATCCCGTACCGGCTCACGATCACGATGTCCACGCGCCGGTTCCTCGCCCGCCCCTCCGGCGTCGCGTTCGAATGCGCCGACTTGGTCGCCGCATAGCCCACAATCGCCATGCGGTCCAGCGCCACCCCGTATTTCTGGTGCAGCAACCGCAGCATTGCAATGCTGCGCGCCGCCGATAGCTCCCAATTGCTGTGAAATCGCGCTGTGTCAATAGGCACCGAATCCGTGTGGCCTTCGAGCCGCAGCGCGTTCGGCAGCTTATTCAGTACACTGGCCACCTTCGCAATCGTGGGATATGTCGGTGGCTTAATCATGTCATCGCCAGAGGCAAAGAATGCCCCCGCCTGCAAACCGATCACCAGCCCGCGCTGCTCCATTTCCAATCGCACCTCGCCTTTGGCGATCTCTCCGGAAAGCGCCGCTTCGAGCAGCTTCATCGAAGGCAGCAATTCGTCCACCTGCGGCGGCTTGGGCGCCGCCACGGTGTCCTTAACCGACGGCATCGCTCCACCCGGCCCGTTGTGCTGCGCGTTGCCTTTCCCAACGTCGGTCACCGTGCCGCCGATCAAAATCGCCGCTTTGGGCACGGGAATGCCCTCGTGTAGTGCCCGCTGTACCGCTTGCGATACCTCCCGCGCGCGTGTGCGGTTGATCTCCGCCGAAGCGTAAAGCACGACAAAAAACGCAAACAGCAGCGTAATGAAATCGGCATAGGAGACCAGCCAGCGGTCCCGGTTTTCATGCGATTTCTGTTTTCGCCGCATCATTAGCTCTTAGCGCTTAGCTTTTAGCTCTCAGCTAACAGCTAAGAACTAACCGCCGCTCTGGCACGCGCTCCTCCCGCCGCCTTGCGCTCGGCTTCGGCCGCCCGCCGGTCGCGTAAATACGCCTCCAAATGCATGCGGATCAGGCGCGGATTCATGCCTTCGGCGATCTTGATCACGCCCTCGAGCATCAATTCTTTCATCTCCTGGGCCTGGTCCAGTCTCAGCTTGAGCTTGCTCGCCACCGGCAGAAAAAACAGGTTCGCCGAACCCACGCCATAAACCGTCGCCACAAACGCTACCGCGATGCCGTGCCCGACCTTGTCCATGTCTTCCAGGTGCTTCATCACCTGAATCAGCCCCAGTACCGCGCCCAGAATGCCGATCGTCGGCGCGTACCCTCCGGCAGCCTCGAACACCCGCGCCTCTTCTTCGCCGCGCTGCCCCGACATCTCGATCTCCAGTTCCATAATCGAGCGAATATCGCGCACGTCGTTTCCGTCCACGGCGAGCGAAAGCGCCTTGCGCAAAAACGGATCTTCGAGCGCTTCCGCATCGCTTTCGAGCGAAACGATGCCGCCCTTGCGCGCCCGTTTCGCCAGATCGATGATCTGCTCGATCTCCTCCTCGCTCGACGCCCGCGGCGCACGGAAAATAGTCGGCAGCTTGCGCATCGCCGCCCATAGCATCGGCAGCGGCGTCGTAATCATCACTGCCCCGATGGTGCCGCCGATCACAATCAGCCCCGCCGTGAGCTGCGCCACGTCGGCGACCTGGCCGCCTTCGAGCAGCAGCCCGCCCAAAATGCAGGCTCCGGCCACCGCCAGGCCGCCCAAGGTCGCCCAATCCGGCTTGGCTCGTTTTCCCGCCACGCGCCCTTACCTATTACTCTCTTTTCCCGGCGCTGCCTCCAGCAGTCGCCGCCGAAACGCCACCACCCGCTCGATCACCTCGTCCGCGCTCTCGCTCACCATGAACTTCTGCCCGGTCGTCAGCGCAATCACCGTGTCCGGCGTGATCTCCAAGTGTTCGATCAGATCCGAGTTGACGACCAGCGGCACGTGGTTCAGGCGTGTCAGGCGAATCATAGTTTCTATTCGGCAGAAACGCCCCGGATCATCAGTTGGAAAAGCGGCCAGCCAGCTAACAGCTAACGGCTTAGCCCGGATGCTATACTCGCCGATCATGCGGAGACTCATTCCCCTGGTTGTATTCGCATTTTGTGCCGCCGCGCAAACGCCCAATCTTTCCGGAGTCTGGACGGCCAACCTGCAAAAGAGCCACATCGCCGGCCCTCCGGTGACGCAATATTTGGTGATGTTCCAGCCCACCACCGGCCGCAAAGGGCAAAAGCTGGTGAAGAGCATCACCGGAATGCACACCAAATATGGATTGGAAAAGTCCGTCCTCACCTTCCGCGACGACGGCAAGCCGATGACGACGCCGTACGAAGGCATCCCGACGCGCGTCACTGCTTCCTGGCACGGCAGCGAACTGACGATGACCGCCAGAGTCGCCGGCACGCCGCGTCTCATCGAGTCGACCTATAGGCTCTCCGTCGGCGGCCGCATGCTTACCATAGATTCCACCGTTACCGGGGGGCGCCGCCCCGAGCACAGCACCATCGTTCTCGCGAAACAGCCGCAATCCGCCGCCGCGCCGCTGCTCGCCCCCGAACCCACCGCCGGCGAGCATTTCAAAAACGTCAAAACCGCGGAACTCAAAAACCTGCCCGTCTCCCAATTCATCGACCACATGCACTATTTCGCCTGGTCGCTCGGCACCAATTGCGAATTCTGCCACGTGCGCGGCGATTTCGCCTCCGATCAGAAGAAGCACAAGAAAAGGGCGCGCAAGATGATCCACATGGCGGCGACGATCGATCAGGTCAATTTCCATGGCCATCCGAACGTCCGCTGTTTCACTTGCCACGAGGGGCATCATCACCCCTTGCGCTACCCGCAGTTCGCCAAAGTGAGCCAATAGCCGGAACAAACTAACGGCTTTCCCCGTCTACTCCTCCAGCATCCACGGGAGGGGACGGCGGTGCTCACGCAGGTTTTCGACAGCTTGGCGAAGGATCTTCGCTACGGCATCCGCATGCTCCTCGCGCGGCCGGGCTTCACCGGCGTAGCCGTGATGTCCATCGCGCTCGGGATCGCCGCGACAACCGCGATCTTCAGCGTCGTCTATGCCGTCCTGATCGATCCCTACCCTTATCGCGCGCCGGATCGCATTGGGTACACCATTCTCACCACCAAGAAGTACCCCATGCGCAATGTGCCCTATTCCAAGGCGCAGTATCAGGAGATCAAAGCGCGCGTGCATGCAGTGGAAGATCCCGTCGCGGTCGATCTGGGACAGGCGGTCATGACCGGAACCGGATTAGCCGAAGTCGTGCATCGCGAACAATGCTCTCCTAATTTTTTCGATTTCTTCGGCGTCCCTCCCTTGTTCGGCCGCGAGTTCCGGGCCAAAGATATGCCGCATGGCGCAGCGCCCGACCCAGTCGCCGTCATCAGCTATAAGTTCTGGCAGCGGGTTTTCCAAGGGAACCGCGACGTCCTCGGCAAGCAGATCCGTTTGAACGATGACGTTTACACGATCGTCGGCGTTCTGCCGGTCCGCTTCACCTGGAACGACGCGGATGTCTACGTCCCCATGGACATGCGCCCGAGTGCCTGGAGCTTCGTCCAGATCTTTTACCGGATCCGCGCCGGCGTGACTCAGAGCCAAGTCCAAGCAGAATTCCATCCGCTGCTGGAGCAATTCCGCAGGCAAGAGCCTCGCTACATGTATCCGCAAGGTCCGTTCAAAGTGAAGTTTCTGAGCGTGAACCATGGCATCCTTGGAAAGTTCGAAGATACGCTGCTCGCGCTTTTCGGCGCGGTCGTGTTGCTGCTGCTCATCGCCTGTGCGAACGTCGCGAACCTGTTGCTGGCACGCGCTACGGCACGTGAGGGCGAAATGGCGATCCGCGTCTCCATTGGCGCCACTCGCCTGCGCTTGATCCGCCAGCTCCTGACGGAAAGCATTCTGCTTTCCCTTGTCGGGGGAGCCATTGGCGTCGCCCTCGCTTACGGCTGCGTGAACGCGGTGGTCGCGCTGATGCCCGAATATTCGATTCCGCATGAAGCCGTCATCGCGCTCAACTGGCCCGTCCTCTGGTTCGCATTTGGCATCTCCGTTCTCACCGGAATCATTTTCGGAATCGTGCCCGCTCTGCAGGTCTCGGGCGAAAGCCAGGCCGACACTTTGCGCGGTGCGGGCCGTGGCGCCAACGTCGGTCTCCGCGGCAGACGCCTGCACAATTCCTTAATCGTTGCCGAAGTCGTTCTCTCTCTCATTCTGCTAACCGGCGCCGGTCTTGCCGTTCGCGGTCTGTTCGCTTTGCAAGACAAGAACCTCGGCTACAATCCGCGCAACGCCCTTACCTTTCAAGTTCCTCTAAGCCAGTCGCGTTATAAGCAATGGTCCACCCGCTTCGCGCTGTTCCAGGACATCGTGACCCGGCTGCGGCGACTGCCGCAAGTGAAAGCCGCCGCAGTTACCGATACCTTTGTGCCTCCCTATGGAGGCATGGGGACCAAAGCGATTCTCGACGATCGCCCCGCCTCTCAAGCTCCCGATATTGCCGTAAATCTCGTCGATCGCGGTTATCTCGCCTCGGTCGGCATACCGCTGCTGCGCGGACGCCGCTTTACCGAGGACGATATTCAACAAGCCCGGCCCGTAGCCCTGGTCAGCGAAGACGAAGTCAACCGAGACTTCCACGGCAAAGATCCTGTCGGCCATCACATCCAAATTGAGTTATTGAATCAGCCCATTCCGCCGCAGTGGCTAAAATCGCCCCATTTCGTCAACTCGTTCCAAATCGTCGGTGTTGTCGGCATAGCGCGCAATCGCGGCCTCGACCATCCCACCGTTCCCGCCATGTTCATTCCATATTCGACGCTGCTCTCGCCGAGCCCGATGATCGTGGCGCGCACCCGAGGCGATCCCAACGCCCTCGCCGGCCCGGCGCGAAAAATTGTGCGCGCGGTGGATCGCAGCCAACCGATCACGCTCGTGCGCACGCTCGAAGGCTGGCTCGGTACCGCCACCGCTTATGCCCAGTTCTCCACCTTTCTCTTCGGTGTCTTCAGCGGCATCGGCCTGCTGCTCGCCTGTGCCGGCGTGTTCAGCGTCGTCTCCTACGCCGTCGCACACCGCACGCGCGAGTTCGGCATTCGCATGGCGCTCGGCGCCCGGCCGCGCGACATCCTGCAATTGGTTCTGCTCGCCACCGGTCGCGTGCTCGTTGTCGGCCTGGCCATCGGCATCGTCGTGGCGATCTTCACCACCCATGCGCTTGCCGGCAAAATGCAAGGCATGGGCGATTCCGGCCCGCTGCTATTTGTGATCGTCGCCGCCGTGCTCTTCCTCGCTGCGATCGTCGCTTGCCTGCTCCCCGCCCGCGCCGCTACCCGCATCCAGCCCATGGAAGCTCTGCGCCACGAGTAGCTCCGCCTGATACACTCCGTTATTGCGGCTTCTGTACGGGCCGCCATTTGCCTATGGGCGCGCGCGGTCATTCGGAGGGAACCGAAACGGAACTCGAGTCGAACCTTCAGAGCGTGGACAAAGCGGAAGCCGCCGTTCTCGAAGAAGCCAAAAAACTCGGCTTCGATGAGGAAG
>DASVGP010000235.1:0-6520 GCA_036379475.1 Bryobacteraceae bacterium
TCGCTCATCTGACCGGTCGGCGCGACCACGGAAACCTGAATGATCGGGCGCGCGGTTTTGTCCGCGTGCTGCAATCGGCCCGTCCGCCACTCCAGCCTGTGATTTTGCGCGGAGAACATAATTTCAGCGGCGGCTCGGAGCTGACGCGCCGGCTGCTGGCGAAACATCCGCACGTAACCGCAGTCTTTGCGGCCAACGACATCATGGCCTTCGGCGTTGTGCGGGCCGCTTTGGAACGCGGCCTCCGCATCCCGGAAGATCTTTCCTTGATAGGATTCGATGATGTTGAGCTTGCCAGTATCATTTATCCGCCACTCACGACTATTCATCAACCCAAATACGAAGTCGGCTATGCGGCGGTAGAGATCCTGCTGCGGCTGGGCCAAAGCAAGGGCAAGCAGGTGCCAGAGCATCGCACGCTGGGTGTTGAGTTGATTGAGCGCCGATCCTGCAGCCCGAGATTATGAACCCACGGAGAAGGTAAAAGTGCACACAGGCATATCCCGCGGCTGCAGCCTGAAGGCGGCGAGTTTAATGCGCGTGGACCGTTCTCTCGAAGGAGACATACGAAACGGTCGGTCCGCCGCTGTGGTGCCACGCGTCCGGCTTCACGAACCCGTGAGGCTCGACCTCAGATGAAGGGATCTCCCGCTCGCTGGCTGATGATCGGGTTCGCCTTCTGTGCGACCACAATCAACTATCTCGATCGCCAGACCCTCTCGGTCGCAGCACCGATTCTGCACGTTCAATTCCACATGAGCAATACGGCGTATGCTCACGTGCTCTTTGGCTTCCTGCTGGCCTACACAATCATGAACGGTATTTCCGGGCCGATCATCGACCGGCTGGGAACGCGTCTGGGCTATGCGCTGTGCATGGCCTGGTGGTCGGCGGCGGCGGTACTACATTTCTTCGCCAGCGGAGTTTGGAGCCTCGGGGTTTTTCGCTTCCTGCTCGGTATGGGTGAGGCAGGCAATTGGCCGGCAGCGGTGAAAGTCGTGGCCGAATGGTTTCCGGACCGGGAACGCGCGCTCGCTTCCGGCATCTTCAACAGCGGCTCGGCGGTGGGCGCAGTGTTGGCGCCTCCTATCGTCGCGGCGATTTTGATGAGCTTCGGCTGGAGAGCGGCTTTTCTGTTGGTTGGAGTGGTGGGATTTATTTGGCTGGCGTTCTGGTGGCCAATCTATCGAACTCCGAATGCTTTTGCGGACCGGCAGCGCGAGGCTGCCATTCCGGTCCTTCGACTGCTGCGAACACGATTCGTGATTAGCTTTACGATCGCCAAAGTTTTTCTCGATCCCGTCTGGTACTTCTATATCTTCTGGTTTCCGGAATATTTAAACCGGGCTCGCCACATGGATATCGCGGAGATCGGGGCGCTGGCATGGATTCCATTCGCATTGGCAGGATTCGGCAACCTGCTCGGTGGTTGGCTATCTGGATTTCTGCTGCGGCTCAACTTCTCGGTAACCATCGCGCGTAAGCTCTCGGTCAGCTTCTTTGCTGGGCTCATGCTGGCTGCGATTCCGGCTGTGCTGGCACCTACGGCGCCCCAATCGATCGCGCTCGTTTCGCTGGCCACACTGGGCTATACGGGCTCCTTGGCGAATATGCTCGCCATGCCCGCCGATGTCTTTCCGCGGCGAGCGGTTGCATCTGTATATGGCTTCGCGAGCATGGGTTCTGGTTTTGGCGGCATGGTCTTTACGCTGCTCACCGGGTGGGTTCTCGATCGTTATTCCTACATCCCGGTTTTCATCGGCTTCGGCTTGCTGCCGGCGATCTGCGCGGCGATCCTATGGGTGTCCCTCGGCTCGCTGGATCGTCCGGCTTTATCGGAGACAGATTCAAATCCTTTTCGAGTTTATGCAAAATTTCAATGAGCTTCGTGGCAAAACGGTTTCTGATCACTGGCGCGAGTAGCGGTATTGGAGCGGCGGTGGCGCGAACCTTCGCACGCCTCAGCACCTACGTGATGGTACATACAAAAAAAGCAAGCATCAGACCCCCTGAACCATGTTCAACAAACGGGTGGCCAAGGCGAGCTATTGGAAGCCAATCTCGCCACTCGCGATGATACACAGTCTCTCATTGCTACGCTGGAATCCCACCCGATCGATATCCTGATCAACTACGAATTATCACCGCAGGCGTCACGCGAAAGTGCGTACTGATTTCCTCGGAACTTCGGAGCCGGAAGCCCTTGCTCTACGCACGCCAAGGTCATTCGCTGAATACCACCACCCCATTGCTCGATCAAACCGAAATCCTGAAACGCCCAATCGATCACCCGATTTCGCAGCTTCGAGAGACCGTGTTGGATCTCTTCAATTGTGATCCCAAACGGGAGCAAGCCCGGATTCTCGATTTCTACCCGGTTGTCAAACAGCGCGACCGAATCAGCGCGCCGGTTTGGGCATAGTCGGCATGAACAATTGCATTGATAACGGCTCACGAATGGCCGCTGCGGGAACGGTCCATCGTTTGACTTTCGCGGCGTCGGATTTCTTTGGCACACATCGATGCGGTAGTCTCGGCTCGCTCGCCACAACACGAGGGTTGGGCCGTTCGCAACCGGCCGCGTTCAACCGGCAAGTCGCCATGTATTTGGCCAAGCACCTCGGCCGTTGGACAACGACGATTATCGGTCGCTTCTACAGCGGTAGGAACCGCTCGACGGTTTGCTACTGCATCCAAAGGATGGCAACTCCCCGAAAGACGCATCCTGAAATCGAAGCATTAGTTGACCTGGCGCGGCTGTATCGGGTCAAGCCGTAAGCCTCACCGGATCGAACGAACACATGCGACGACGAGTGCCATTACACGGCCACGAGTTCCGTTACAGTGCTAAACCCTAAGTCTACCGTGGAGCTCAGGATAGAGTTATTTGTAGAAAATCTCCTGGATGCGTATTCGTTTTGGCGACCGCACCGGCGGGAAGCTCTAAAACGGAATGCGCGAGCAGACACATAGAGAGGCGCCAGGGAGGGACTGCCTCGCGAACCTTGCGCACCCGCTTTTTTCGATCGAGGTAGACGATGTCGATGGGAAACCTCATCCCGAAAGTATGAACCGACTCGCAGGGGACGATCCAGAGCGCGTGACCATCTGGCAGATGGTTGCGCCCCAGTAGTCCTTTTTGCCTCTTCGCACTGGTATCGGCCACTTCCGCCGAGTCGGCCAGCACGGAGTCGCGAGTCTGATTGCGAATGATCACAGACTTATTGTGGGGCTGTCGGGGCGGGTGCGCTTGCGCCTGGTCCCATACTGGTGCCGCCTGCGGTCATACCGGGCCCCTGTCCCATCGTGTATCCACCGCCGTTACCCGCAGTAGAGTTGACGATGAGCGGCTGCTCTTGAAGGCTCTTGATCAGCGTTTCCACGGGAACAGTTTTGGTCGGCGGCGTTACCGGAACCGGCCCGGTTACGTTTTGAGCCGGAGTAGACATCGGTGTTTTTGAGTTCGGCGGCAGAAAGGAGACCGGGAAGTTCGGCAGCGCGATTGGGTGTCCCGCCGAGCTGGGCCGAACGATTTCGGGCGTCACGATCACGATCAGCTCGGTATTGGTTTTGGTCCGGGTCTGCGACTGAAAGAATTTGCCCAGGATCGGAATGTCTCCGAGGAAGGGAATCTTCTCGAAGTTTTCTGTTTCCCGATTGTCGAGCAGCCCGCCGATGGCGAAGCTCTGCCCTTGCGCTAGTTCCACTTCCGTATTGACGTTTCGAACGTCGATGGCGGGAACCGTGAAGCCCGAGATAGTTACTCCGTTCGCGTAGTCCAGCGAGCTAACTTCCGGCGCCACCTGCAGCCGGATTGTTCCGCGCGGAGTAATGGTCGGGATAAAGTTCAGCAAGATGCCAAACTGCGCAAATTGGATCGTTACGGCGGTGGAGCCGCCAACCGTGCCGCCCTGCACGACCGGATACGGAAATTTGCCGCCCGCGAGAAAACTCGCCTCTTTGCCGTTAGCCGCGAGGAGATTCGGCTCGGCGAGGATCTGCACCACTCCTCGCGTTTCCAGAGCCTGGATGGTTGCGCCCAGGTTTAAGTCGGGACGGAAGAAGAACAAATCCAGCGCATTCGTAAGCGTAGCGGTGACTCCGTTGCTCGTAACACCGCCGCTGCCGGATGAACCGCCGCTCGGGCCGCTGCTCAACATGGGCGGCGAAAACTGCTGCGTGGTAACCGAGCCGATGGTCCGTGCCGCGCCCGTGCTGAATAGATTCATGCCGAGTTGCCTGCTCCGGCTTCGATCGACGCTGGCGAAACGAACTTTGAGAAGAATCTGCGGTGCCGGGGGCGGCACGTCGACATACAGCAGATCGACGGGCTTGCCGATCGCCGACGCGATATCCATCGCGCGGCGCGCGCTGCCGAGGTCTTTGACAGTGCCGCGCAGAAAGATCAGATTGTTATCTACGCTGATGTTGATTTTCTGTCCCGGCAGCTCCTTGCGAAGCTGCTTACTGATCATGCTGGCCTTGGTGTCATTCGCGAACTGGCTCGGCTCTACAGTCACGTCGAAGAACAACTTCCCCCCACCCTTCTGCCAGATAATCAGACTGGTTTGACCGGGCTTTATTCCGTTAACGAGAACTTCTCGAGGGCTGACGGCACTCGCTTCAGCGTAATCGCCAAAGCCGACCGAGACGCGGTCGATGGGGACCGCGCTATCCACAACCACGGACTTCCCGGCCGTTACAAAGAGTTCGTTCGCAGATTCTCCGGAAGTCTGGGGCGCAGCCTGCGCAACAGCGGGCTGGCCCGCGGCAGCTTGCGCAGCCAAAAACATGACTCCCAAACAACCACTAGCGAATATCGCAACCACAGATCTCCCGTGCTGTTTCAAAACGTGTCCTCCACCGAAAAAGATGTCCTGTAATTAGTGGGGCTGCAGGGCGGTAAATTTCTCTTGCGTATGCTTCCCACCGTTGTAAACCTGGATCAGATAAATGTCCGGAGGCGCCGGTTTGGGGTCCCGAACGGGCGCTCTTCGCCGTGCGGATCTCCGCGGCTCGGGAGCCGGATGTTTGTCGGAGAACACGCTGGCCATGGCGATGGTCGGCGTGTCCGGGGTTTTCGTATCCAGGGGATTGCGTAAGACTAACTGAATTTTTGTATGGTTGCTCGCCAGGCTCAGAAGCTCAGCTTGCTTCGGCGTAACGAGAAGGGTGACGACGGGCACATGGATCGGTTTGCCGTCGTTGTCTTTCTGAATATTGGTTCCGGCCGAGAGAACTTCGATGTTTTGCAGCAGCGTTTTTACTTTGGTTCCTTCGCTCTGGGGCGCGCCGGGAGCATCGCCGGAGACGAGAACATCCACGCGCATGCCGGGCAATACAAAACCGGCAACGCCGACTACCTCGTCCACGCGCACCGCGGCCGCTCTCATGCCCGGCTTGATAGTCGCGGCCAATCCTCCGCCGGAGCCGACCGCCGCCAGCCGTTTGTCGAAGATCGGCTCGCCTTTGTAAAGGTCGGAAACAACGCCCCGGCCTAGCACTTCTTTCTTGGACAGGAGCGCGCCTTGCGGCACAGTGCCGGTCCAATTTGCCGTGGTTATGTCGTCATCGGCAATGATGGTGCCGATGGGGAGGTCTTTGGCCGCAACGATGATTTTGGTCGTCTGTTGCTGGGGCACTGGATGCAGCCGCTTGCCCGCCACGCGGTAGACGAGATAACTCGAAATCGCAGCCACCAGGAAGGCGAGCAACAGGATAGATGACAATCGTCGATTCATGGCACTCCACTTACGGCGGCCGAATGCCGCCTGTGCCGAATGGGGCAATTCGAGGGCCACGGCGCCGGCAGCCCGCGGCACGCAAAATCACGGGCTTACGGCGGTATGGAAGGGTCGGTGTCAACGTCCGTTTACAGACAGTGGCGGAAGGTGTAGCGATGTACACACCTGAGCCGCTATTTCCAAGGGCATAGACGCCGATATGACCTTCGGTCCTTGCGTTGCAGGGTTAACCCAAAGGATTTCCATGGGTTTTTCAGCGATCACGTGCGAAACGGCCGAGCAGAACGCACTTTGGAAGAGCGAGCTCTCTGTTCCGAAGATGCTATTTGTCACGGCGCCCCAGAAGCGAAGCCGGATACCGGCGCTGTGCCTGTCCGTTCTGGCGCATGGAGTTCTGCTTTTAGTGCTGCTGGTGGTATCGGCGGCCGCGCCGCAGGAACGTCGACCTGTTGTCGCTCACCACTACACGGTGCGATTCATTCACCTGCAGATGCCGAGCGAACTGGCCCACCGGCGGCCGACGCCTAAGCCAGCCCCGAAGCCGAGGAGTAAGCCGAAGGTCCTCTCTGCCAAAGCAGCCCGGTCGGCGCCCGCGGCAAAGGTGCCTGTACCCAAACCGCGGCAGTTCCGACTGCCGGCGAACATTCAGGTGCGGGCCGCCGTAAAACAAACACTGGTGCAGATGGATTTGCCGCCGGATCTGAAGCTCAAACACGAAGTGCCGCTTCCCAGCTTGTTGCTGTGGAGCGCTCCGACTCCTATTCCCATGCAGAGAA
>DASVGP010000236.1:0-19701 GCA_036379475.1 Bryobacteraceae bacterium
CTGCAGGAAGGTGAAATTTCCGCCAAAGGAGAGTGCGGGGGTCCCGATGACAGTCAGGGTGCTGGTTTCGCCCGAAACGATGGAAAACGCAATGGCCCACCAGGGTGCGCCGCGGCCGCCGAGGAAGTAGTCCTTCAGGGATTTTTGCGTTTCCTTGAACCGCGCTCCGAACCAGGTGATCAACACCAGATACGCAGCCATCACTGCCAGATCGGCAAGGCGCATGGAAAGGTGGATGATAGCATGAGAAACATTTAACGGAATTTGGAGGCGATGCCCCGCGCTGTCTGGGGAACAAGTTGGCCAAGACGGGCATCTAAAGTGGTAGAAAGGGTTGCAGGCCGCGAAGCGGGTTCGCTATACTCCGGCTTTGCGTACCGAATATCTGTATAATGCGTCGATACGCGATTGGTATGCGTCGGCGGGGTGCAGCGGCCCAATAAAATCCGCCTCCAAAATACTAATATTGAGAACGTAGATTCGTGACAGGGAGGATGCTGTGGAGATTCCTATTTTGAAAGCAGGCAGACCGGCGGCGACCGCGGCCGGCTTCGCTCTTTTTTTGACCGGATTGATGGCCGTGCCCGTGATGGCGCAGCAGAGTTCCCCTGCGGCGGCACAGCAGGGCCAGAAGGCGAAGCACTACAAAGACCGCGCCGAGTACGAGCTGTATTTGAAGGTCACCAAGACGACCGACCCGCAGCAGCGGCTCCAGCTTCTGAATACCTGGAAGGACAAGTACCCGACTAGCGATTTCAAGGAAGACCGGCTGAAATATTTCGTGACGACCTACGCCCAGCTTGCGCTAAAGGAAGATTCTCAGCGCCCGGCGCTGATCCAACAATCCGAAGCGCTGCTCAAGCTGGACCCCAACGCTTTCCTGGCAAATTATTACGTTGCGCTTTACGGTCCCCAGGTCCCCCTCACACCGCAATTACCGGAGCAGGTGAAAACGTCGGCAAATGCTGTGCTCAAGCTGGCGGATACTGTGTTTGCGGCGGATAAAAAGAAAGGGAATGTATCGGCGGCGCAGTGGGAAAAGGAAAAAGTGCAGGTGCAGGCGGTCGGACACAACGCGCTCGCTTGGGCGGCTGTGCAAAACAAAAACAACGCCGAAGCCGAGACTCAATATCAAAAGAGCCTGCAGGTGAATCCCAACCAGGGCACGATTTCCGCGCTCTACGCGCAGATGCTTTACAACGATAAAAAATTTCCCGAAGCGCTGTTCGAGTATGCGCGCGCCGCTCAGTACAGCGGCCCCGGACCGGCGCTTTCAGCGGCCAGCCGCACGCAATTGATGAATTTCTTTAACAAGGCCTACAGCGACTACCACGGAAGTTCCGACGGCGCCGACCAGGTTTTGGCGCAGGCGAAAACCAACGCGCTGCCGCCCACCGGTTTCAGCATCGTGAGCGCCACTCAGATCGCGAACAAGGCAGCGGCGTCGCTGAATGCGAGAATCCAGTCGGATCCGGCGTTCAAGCTCTGGTACGGGATCAAGCAGAGCCTGGAAACGCAGGGCGATACCTACTTCAGCGCCAGCGTCAAGGGCGTTGACGTTCCCGGAGGCGCGATGGGCGTGAACACCTTCACCGGGACCGTGATCTCCGTCAACCCGAATCAGGTGGTGCTTGGGGTGGAAGACCCAAAGACTCCCGATGCCACGCTCACGTTCACCAAGCCGCTTACGACGGATGAGCTGAGCAAAATCCAGGTCGGCAGCCAGATCCAGTTTTCCGGCGTCGTGGACTCCTATACAGCGAAACCCTACATGCTGACCTTTAAGGACCCGGAGCTTCCGGGCATCATCGTGACCAAGAAGCCCGCCACTCGGCACCACACGCGGCGCCGGCGGTAGAAGCCTTCGGCGATCGGCAGTCAGCTTTCAGCAACCGGTCTCCGGCTGAAGGTTGACTGCTGATCGCTGTGAACCTTGCTTACATCTTGTAACGGCCGAGGTCCTCGTCGTTCAGGTTCTCGAGCCACTTGCGCAGTTCTTCGTTGTTCACCTGCTCCGACGCTTTTCCGGAGTTGCGGGACAACTGAAGCACCTTGTCCTCTACGTAGATGGGACAGTCGTGGCGCAGGGCCAGTGCGAGCGCATCGCTCGGGCGCGAATCGACGCTGATGATCTTGCCTTGATGCTCCAGCCAAATGAGAGCGAAAAACGTGTCGTCTTTCAATTCGCTGACCACCACTTTTTGCACTGTGGTATCCAGGCCCATCAGTAAGACCTTGATCAGGTCGTGCGTCATCGGCCGCGGCGTCGCAACCCGTTCGATCTCCAGCGCAATCGCGTTCGCTTCGTAAATACCCACCCAGATCGGCAGGACCGAATCGCCTCCCACGTCTTTCAAAACAACGATCGGCATGTTGGTCATGGGGTCCATCATCAGACCCCGTATCTTCATTTCTATTTCCATATCTGCCTCCTTTGCCGAACTGAAAACTGCATATCCGCTTGCTTACGCGCGCGGTTGCGATTGCCGCTCGCCCGCCAGGCTGTTCGGACCTGCTCTCGTAATCGCGACATCCAAATACTGCCCAACCAGGGTATGGTCCGGGGTGGGCGCGGGCAAACCGGGATTGGTGAAATTGAGGGTTTTGTGCTGCGAGGTGCGGCCAATCCATTGTCCGGTCGCCCGGTTGTAGCCTTCCACCAAGACTTCCTCGGTTCTGCCGACGTAACTCGCGTTGCGGCGCAACTGAATCGTCCGCTGCCGCTCCTGAATCGTCACGAGCCGGCGCGTTTTCTCATCTTCCGGAATCTGATCCTCGTACCGCAATGCCGGGGTATTGGGCCGCTTTGAATATTTGAAGATGAACATCGAGTCATACTCGATTTCCTCGGCCAGCCGAAGCGTCTCGTTGAAATCGGCCTCGGTTTCGCCGGGAAAGCCGACAATGATGTCGGTGGTAATCGCGATGTCCCGCCTGGCGGCTTTCATCCATTCGATGCGGCGCATGTAATCGTCGCGCGTGTAGAGCCGCTGCATGCGCGAGAGCACCGCGTTGGAGCCGGACTGCACCGGCAGGTGTACGTGATTGCAGAGCGCCGGATGGGCATCGATCGCATCCACAATAGGTTTGACGAAATCGCGCGGATGAGAGGTCGTAAAACGCACGCGGCGGATGCCGGGCACTTCACCGGTTGCGGCGAGGAGCCGGGCGAAATCGAAGTTCGCGGACGAAGGGTCGCGGTAGCTGTTCACGTTTTGGCCGAGCAGTTGAATCTCGGTATAGCCCGCCCCGGCAAGCGTTTGCGCTTCGCGCAGCACGCTTTCACTGGTGCGGCTGCGCTCCGGGCCGCGGGTGAACGGCACTACGCAGTAGGCGCAGGCTTTGTCGCAGCCTTCGATGATGGTGATGTAGGCGCGATGCGGATTATCGCGGCGAGTGAATGGAGTGTCGAAGGTTTGCTCGGTATCGAGACTCAAACCGGTCACATGCCGCGCGCCGGCTTCGAGCTGCACCAGCATGTCGGGCAGTTTGGTGTAGCTCGCCGAACCGGCAACCAGGCTGACGTGCGGCGCGCGCTCGAAAATGCGCTCGCCTTCCTGCTGCGCTACGCAGCCCAGGACTCCGAAGACCTTGCCTTTGCCTGCTTCGCGCTTGAGCTGCTGCAGGCGGTGAAAAACTTTCTGCTCGGCTTTATCGCGGATGCTGCAAGTGTTGTACAGAACCAGCTCGGCCGCTTCCGGGGCGTCCACTTGTTCGTAGCCGCGCGCGATCAAGGTGCCGATCACCTTCTCCGAATCGTGCGCGTTCATCTGGCATCCGAACGTCTCGATGTAAAACTTTTTCATGCAAACTCAGGGATTACCACCCGCATCAGCCGTGTAGAAGCTTCATGGCCCAGGCTATGCCAAACAGCGCCGCCATGAAGCAGCCGAAACAATAAAGGCCGTACTGGAGGCGCTCGCGGTCGGTTCGCTTGGTGACCAGTCCCAGGATCACGCTGGAAACCACTGCGAAAAGTATCGACATTTGAAAATGATTCAGTGTCATGTTTTTAATCCTTCTGCCGCATTGTGATCTCGTAGGCATCCACCATGGCGAGGATATTGAGCAGCCCCGCGGCGACCAGGAGCTTGGAGCCGTAATCCGGGCTATAGCCGGCCACTTGCGGCGCCGCATAGCCGAACCAGGTCGTAAGGAAATAGAAAAACCCGTTGGCAAGGTCTCCGAGGAAACCGCCGTATTGAATCAAGCGCGACAGCACGTCCGTCCCGCCGCCAGGGTGAAACAGAGGGCCGCGAGCGAGCAACCCGATGCCGAAGGTGACCGCGACGGTGACGAAAACAATGACGGCGCGGCCGTATTTCCGCAGCAGCAGATGCCCGCAGCCGGGGACGAGCCAAGCGAGCAGAACGGTGATGAATGGCGGACGGACCGGCACGGCGCCGCTCGCCTGAGAGGAGATTGGAGGCACTGCTTTGATTTTACCGACAGGCGCAATGAGGAGGTTCGCTCACGAGCGTGGCGATGAGCTGGCGCAGTCTGGAAACCTGATGCGGCTTCAAAATGAGATAACGAGCATTGCCGTGAGGATCAGGCACAAAAATGGTAGTATTCTTCGGTCCCAGCTTTACCCGGCCGGGCGCTGAGAGATTGAAGTAGCCGCGATCGGGACGAATGGCTTCCAGCACCGCGGTGGCGTCCCAATCGGGATGATCCACTGGCTTTTTCACGTAAATTTTGTAGGCTTCCGCGATTGGATGATGGGCCACATAGCCGAAATCGTGCGCGATGGCGGCGTAAGGAAAGGTGATGGCGAGCCCAATGGTGAAATCGCTAAAGATCATCGGTGTCGGCCAGTGCGCGAACAGGTATGCGGCCGATTGCGGGTCGGTAGCGACATTGAATTCGGGTATCGGCTTGGAGAAGTTGCCGGCCATTAGATAGAGCGCTTTGACTTTTCGGGCCACCAGAGTGCGGCCGCCGGGCGCCTGCAGCAGCCGCGCCAAATTGGTGCTGAAGCCGGTCTGCGCGATGACGACCGAATGGTCCGGCTGTCGGCGCAAAACATGTTGCAGCAGTTCTACCGCGCCCGGTGCTTGCCCGCTGTCCTTCATTTCGCGCGGATAGATGAAGTGGTCACCCGCGTCTCTCTCCCGAACCGGAATGCGGAGCATGGCTGAGTCTTGCGGCGTTTTGCCGTGGCGCACAACGCCGATAGGGATATCCGGCTGCCCGTAAAAGCTATTGACCAGGCTCACAAACGGAGCCGCATAGCGATTGTCCTTGGTGATGGTGACGGCCAGGAGCCGGGCCTCACCGCGGCTCTCGAGCGCGTGGATCATCGCCAGCGCCATCGCGTCGTCGACATCGTTGCCGATATCGGTGTCGAAGATGAGCCGTACCGGCTCGGCGGCCCGTGCGTGTGCCACGCAAAGCGAGGAGAAGAGGAGGAAAGCAGCCAGAAAATTACGCAACATGTCCTTCGGCGCGATCCTATCATGCTTGCTAAACTGGTGTTCGCCTGTCCATCGTGCGGATGTGGCGGAATTGGCAGACGCGCTAGGTTCAGGTCCTAGTGGGAGCAATCTCGTGGAGGTTCAAGTCCTCTCATCCGCACCAGAACACAAACACGGCGGCTCTACACCAAGGCGGCTCTAATTACCGTTTACCGCCGTCTCCCAAACCCTCTGCCCAACGCTCTTCCCAAGCCTCTGCCGAATCCGCGCCCGCGGTGAGCACCGCCAAATCGGTGGCTACCACGAAATCCCTGCTCGCCGCGCGAAAAAATCGAGCCCCGACGTCGATGCGACGAATAGCGCGAGCTGCCAAAACCGCCCGACTTCATATACCGGCTGCTAGCATAACGCCGCGCGGTGAAGGTGCCGTGCGAGCCGTATCTCGGCGGACTCGTCGGAGTCGCCCGGCCGTAATAGGTATGCCCCGCCGTTCGTGCGCTGCGATAGGAGTCGTATTCGCCGATCACAATCGGCCGGTAAGCCCCGCCCCACATCAGGTGCTGCAGCAGCAGATATTCCGGGAAAAAGGTCCAAAAGCTCTGGCCCCCGCTGTGCGTCCAGTAGCCGTACTGATTCGTGCCCTGCGACGGCGGCGCGATGTAGGCGAAACCGGCCGGCTGGGGCGTGTGTTCCGCTTCGGAATCGAACTTGCCCGCATCTTTGTGCTCGATCGCCATCCCCAGGTCGTTCCGAACCGACTGGAATTGAGCTTGGGAAACGTTCTTCCATTCGGTCGAACTGGCGGTGTTGTTCTGCTTTGGGTCCGGCGTGGCCGCCTGACTCGGAAACCGCGTGGTGACGGTCTCGATCTTCTCGCGATAAATGTTCTTACCGTGCTGTTGCGCGATATCAAGATCGGCCAGAATCTTATCCCAGGAAACGTAGAGCTGCCCGCACTCCTCCCGCAAATGCGAAATTGCACGCGGCAGCGCATCGGCTTCGCTCGTCAGGTGGTCATCTTCCTGAATCAGCATGGCGGCCGCGGGGCCGGTGAGTTTGCTATGCGCCGCGGCGGCTCGTTGTTTGGCTGTCGCCGTCCATTCCCTCTCGGCATTCTTCGGACCGGCTTCGAGCGCCGCAAGACGCGATTCGAGCACCGAATACTGTGCCGGCCAGTCTTTCTCGGCCTGCGCGACGGTTTTCCGAATCGCCCCCAGATCGACTTTGCGAATCGCCGCGCGTTCCGCGCTCATGTTCGCCAGATACGAAGAAGGATTATGCGCGAAATCGGCCCAATTACTGGCCGCCGCCTCCACCGATTCGGCGTCGTTCAGCGCGGCACGCCGCAGTCCGCTCTCCTCGGCCAGAAGCTGCGTCACTTTTTTCTGGGAATCGGCGCGGTTCCGGTGCGCCAGCGCCGTCAACTGCTTCTGATCGCTTTCCGCCGATTTCAGCTTGGCATCGTCGGCTTGCAGCCTGGTTCGCCACTGGTCGGCTATCGGAACGCCCCGAAACAGTTCCGGCGTAGCCCCAACCACGCTCTTCACGTGCGCGTTCCATTGGTCAAACTGCTGTCTCGCACTCTGCAGCCGGTTGTGCTCGGCCGCAATGCTTTGATGGAGAGGCCGAGGCAGCCTCGCGCACGCGGCCAACAACACGCACCCCAATGCGGCAGCCACAACCTGAATGCGCGTTCTGCTCATGTGCTGCGAAACACCGTGATATCGGTGGGCTCGACCTTCACCCAAATCGAAGCCGCGAAGGGTTCGCTTTCAAACTTGCGAATATTCAGGAAATGCTTGCCGTCCTGTTCCTGGAATTGCCAGGCATATAAGCCATTCCCGGTCGTGCTTCCGGCCGCGAATACGCCCATCTCGCGGCTAAATCGATAGAGCCAGAACTTCCCGTCGTAATCGAAAAAGTCCGACGGGTTCTGCCGCTCGTCCATCTCCGCCAGATCGTCCTCGGTGAGCCCAAGCTCATCCAGCGTCAAAGTGCGGCCGTCGAAATTCCCGAACACTTCCACGGCATCACCGGTATGCACTTCCAAATGCACCCGCCGGTTATGCCAGGAACCGCTCAGATCCACCCAGCGCCGCGTGCCGGCCTCGTAAGTGTCGGCGCGGTCCACCGTGAAATCAATGTCGCTGAAATCTTCCGCGGCACCCGCCACCGATAAGGTGTCGCCCACTCGCGCATCGGCGATTTTGAGGTTTGCGAGGTCCGGCTGAACCTCTCTCCGTTTGTGTCCAAAAAGCATGAATTAACGTTCCGCCGCCGGGGGCAGCTCCTTCGGCATTTCTACAATCTTCAATTGCCGCTCGCGTTTGAGCGCTTCCAATTCGTCGTCTACGGTGCGGCCCTCAAGCTGGGCAAACTGCGCTTCGAGAGTAGCGTCCTTGCCCGCGCTGGCGAGCTGGTCGAAAGCTTTGGCCGTCGCTTCTTCTTTGGCGACCGAATCCTCGAACCGCGAGAGCGCCGCAAAGGCATTGTCCGCCTTGCCCACGCCCGCCATCGCCTCGGCCACTTTGCGCTGTGCGGTAGCGGCGTTCTTGCGCGCGACCAGCGTGGTCGCTGTGCGCTCGCCCTCTTCGATTTTATGCTTCAGCTCCGATACCTGCGATTTCAGCGACTCGCTGGCCTGCCGCGCCGAATCCACCGACGTTTGCAGCGAACCGATCTGTTTATCGCAGTCGCCTTTCTTCACCAGCGCCTTGCGCGCCAGATCCTCGTTGCCCGCATCGAGCGCCATGGAGGCCCGGTTCTTCCATTCCTGCGACTGCCTCACATATTTCTGGTACTCCGCGTCCAGGCGGTTATAGTTGCTCATCGCCTGCGCCGACGCGCCGACCACATTGTTGAGTTCCTTCTTCAAGTCGGCCACGGTCTGGCGCACCGTCGATTCAAACGTGGCGTTTTCGAGCGCACTCACTCCCCGATTGGCTTCGCCGCGGGCCACGCGGCCGGTCCGATGAAACATGTCTGAAAAAAATCCCATATTCTGCCTCTCTTCGATTCTCGCGGTCAGCCCGCCAGGTCTGCTCCGATCAATTGCTTGGCATGAACGACATCGGCCAGCAGGAAACTCACACAGGAGAGAATATCGTCTTCATCATCCGCCCCCAAACCTTGCAACTTGCAGAAATTATTCAGTGTTACCGCGACCTCGCCGTTCGGGGCATCATACAACTGAAAATAGGAGGTTGAGATCCCGTTTTCCGCACCCAGCATTTTCCGCATCACCTGCTCAGTCAGGCGTTGGGCCGGGGTGGTCATGCAAAGCAGCGAGAAAAACAAAATCTCACCTTCCAGGACGCCTTGGATCGAAACCCCGGTCTCGACATCTTGAATCGTAAGCGCGTTTTCGCCGGCCTCGCTGACCGCATAGCCCTTCCCAGCCAGCAGGTCATGAACCGGCCCCAGGGACACATTGGTTGTTTCCGTCATACCGTCTCCGTTTGAAAAGTACGTAATTACGATACTATCGGTTCAACGAACCAGTGGGGCAGACGATCGTTTTTTGTCGTCTGCCAGATGACAGAGAACGATGGTCGGTCCTATCTTCCCGCCGACTGCGAACCCCGCGCGGTCGCCATGCCGCTGGCAATTCCAAAGACAAAGACAATAATGCCCACCGCCACGCTGTTCATGAAGCGGCTCTCGTGGGCCGTATAGCTATAAATCCAGGGCGAGAAGAACGTCCAAACGCCCAACAGCACATTCAGCCAGCTCAGCCCGGCGTTCGATGCCGGACGCACGGCGCGCGCCCAACCGAGAACAAAGATCGCCGCGCCCACTCCCCACGAATTCCAGGCATCCGCATGCATACCGAAACCGAAGCCATACACCCAGGGCGAGATGAACAACCAGATCCCCGCCAGCAAACAGAGAATACTGAGCACTTTCGCGCCCATGAGCGCGCCGGCGCTCTGCTGCTTCACCATTTCAACCTCCCCGAGTTGGACGACAGAACCGAGCGTTAGCCAGAGGAATTCCGTACTACGCTTAATCTGATATGCTCCGCCCGATTCCCAGTTCAGTATTTCTTCTGGCGTTTTTCGCTGCGGGCGGCGCCGCCGCCATCCAGCCTCTCCAGCCGCTGGTCCCCGCACCCTCAGCGCTGCGAATTGAATCGCCTGCCGTGCCGCGCCTGCCTTGGGCCGTCACCGGCGAGCACGGCGCGCTCTTCGGAACCGAGGATGGGGCTTTCGAGGCATGGCTCTGGCCGATAAAAATTCTGAGCCGAGTCCATATCTCGGCCGAACTGGCCAATTACCCCGTCCCCATCGACGTCAACAGACTTGCTTCCTCCATCCAGGTCACGCCCGCCGAAACCACCATCACCTATTCGCACGCCACCTTCACCATCCGCCAGCACATGTTCGCTCCCCGCGGCGCAGTCCGGCCCATTACCGGCGCCGTTGTCTTTTTCGACATTCAGTCCGCCCGCCCGCTCACGATCACCTTTTCCTTTACGCCCGACGTGCAGCGCATGTGGCCGGCTCCGAACTTCGGCAGGCCCAGCGCCGAATGGGTCAAACAAGGCGCGAGCGGTTTCTATATCCTGCATACCGACAATCCGCACTTTTCCGCAATCGTCGGCATGCCGCATACCCAGCCCGGCATTATGGTGCCCTACCAGGAGCACCCGCAGGTTTATCCGCTGCAATTGAAACTCAACTTCGATCCCAAGCGCGACCGCGGCCTGGAATTTCCGCTCATCATGCACATGGAAACCGGCGCTTCTCCCGCCGCGGAACTGGCGCACATCGATGCCGCATTGCCGGATCTCTATAAACAAACCCAGCAGTACTACGCCCACTTCTTTGACTCCCGGCTAACGGCCGAAACGCCCGACCGAAGGGTCAACGAAGCGCTGCGCTGGGCTGAAGTCGCCGTCGATCAGATGCAGGTTGCCTATCACGGCGAAATCGGCCTCGTCGCCGGCTATTATTCTTCCGGCGCTTCGGCCCGGCCCGGCTTCGCCTGGTTCTTCGGCCGCGATACGCTCTGGACCAGCTTTGCCATCAACTCCTGCGGCGATTTTGCGCTCACCCGCCGTGCGCTCGATTTTCTCATCCGCCGCCAGCGAGCCGACGGCAAGATCATGCACGAGTTTTCGCAATCCGCCGCCTACGTCAATTGGAAAGCGACACCGTATTTCTATGCCGAAGCAGACGGCACTCCGCTATTCGTCATGACGATGTGGGATTACGTGCGAGCCAGCGGCGATGTCGCTTACTTGAAAAAGAATTGGGACGCCGTGCGCAAGGCATATGCCTTTACGCGCGCGCACGATACCAATGGCATCTACGACAACAGCGAGGGGACGGGCTGGGTGGAGTCCTGGCCGCCGGGCATGCCGCACCAGGAAATCTATCTGGCATCTGTTGATCAGCAATCGGCTCGCGCCATGTCGGATCTGGCCGCGATCATCGGCAACGGACAGCTCTCCGAAGCGGCAGGAAAAACCGCCGATGCCATCGCCGCCAAAATCACATCCGAATATTTTGAGCCGCGGCAGAAGTTCTACGCTTTCAGCCGCAATGCGAACGGCACGCTCGACCACACGGCCAGCATCTTTCCCTCCGTCGCCTGGTGGGACGGAACGTTCTCGCTCCCGCACGCAGGCTCCATGTTCTCGCGCTGGGCATCGAGCGAGTTTTCGACCGACTGGGGCGCGCGCGACATCAGCAACCGCACTTCGTTTTACGATCCCATCAGCTATCACCAAGGTTCGGTTTGGCCGCTCTTTACCGGCTGGCTGTCGCTCGCCGAGTACCGCACCGGTCAGTCTCTTGCCGCTTACACCCATCTGATGCAAAACGTGAATCTCACCTGGACCGAGGATTTGGGTTCGGTGACGGAATTGCTTTCGGGCGAATTTTTCCAAGAGTTCGGCCGCAGTACGCCGCACCAGATGTGGTCTTCGGCCATGGTCATAACGCCGCTCGTGCGCGGTCTCTTCGGGCTGAGTTGGAACGCTCCGAAGCATACGTTGAGCGTCGATCCGCACCTGCCCGCGAGTTGGAGCAACGCCACGCTGCACCATGTTCATCTCGGCTCGTTGGTTTTAAGTGTGGACTACCGGCGCGAAGGCGGGCAACTCGCCGTTCATGCGGCATCACAACAGGGCGAGAAATTCTGCCTCGCCGCGCCTCACGTGCCACCCGTGTGCAGCGCCGCGCCCACCGTACACATCGCGCTCCCTCCAGTCGAGCTTTCCATCCCGGCGCGCCTGCCTTTGCCCGGCGCCAAAACCGCTCAACTCAAAGTCTTGGACCAGCACTACTGGGCCAACAGCGCTGCCTTCACGCTCGCGGCGATGGGTGGTTCGTCATACGTGCTCGCGGTGCGCCTGAACCGCGCCCATGTTTCGGTTCAAAACGCCGTGCTCACCGGCAAGAAACTGCACATTCAGTTCCCGCCCGGCGCCGGATACCAAACCAAAACGATTCGATTTACTTTTTAATCGGCTGTACTGCGAGATCTACAACACCGGCCCGATACGCCAGGGCGCGAATTCAGCGTGGCCGAGTTTTTCGGCATCTGTCTTTTCGCCGGAAGCCACGCGCAGCAGCCGGTCGAAAATTTCGTGCCCAACCTCTTCGACCGTTGCTTCGCCGTCGGCGATTCGGCCGGCGTTCACGTCCATGTTATCGGGCATGCGGCGGTAGGTGAGCGAATTGCTCGCGATCTTCAGCACCGGAATGCTGGGGAACCCGATCGCGCTGCCGCGCCCGGTGGTGAACGCGATCAGATTCACGCCGCCTGCCGCAAGGCCGGTCAGCGAAACCGGATCATATCCCGGCGTGTTCATGAAGATGAACCCCGGCTTGTTGATACGCTCGGCATAATCGATGGCGTCTTCCAGCGGCGTGCTGCCGGCCTTGGCCACCGCTCCCAGCGACTTCTCCAAAATATTCGTCAGGCCGCCCTCCTTGTTGCCCGGAGACGGATTGTCGTTGAAACTACCGCCGAATTGCCGCAGATAGGCTTTATATTTCTCCACAAATCCGAGCAGCTTACGTGCCGCCGCTTCGCTGCGCGCTCGAGCCGCCAGCCCATGCTCGGCGCCGAAAATCTCCGTCGTTTCGGCCAGCACCACCGCACCGCCTTCCTCGACGAACAAATCGCAGCAGCGGCCGAGTGCCGGATTCGCCGTGATGCCCGAAAACGAATCCGATCCGCCGCAATTCAGCCCCAACACGATCTTCGATGCCGGCATCTCGATGCGCCGCTCCTCGGCCGCTCGATCGATATACTGCCGTACTTGTTTCCGGGCCGCTTCCACCGCGCCGCGCGTGCCGCCGGAAGCCTGCAGCGTAAGTCCGAAGAGATTTTCGGGCGCCTTTCTCGCGTCGCCATTCCCCAGATAATGCCCGATTTGATTCACTTCGCAGCCCAGGCCGAGGATCACCGCCGCCGACACGTTCGGATGATCCAAAATCCCCATCAGCGTTCGCTGCAACTGTTCGGTATCCGGCCCGATCGCTTGCGCGCAGCCTTCGCCGTGCGGAAAGGCAATCACCCCATCCACGTTTTCGGGTAGCTTTTCACCCGCGAAGCTTGCGGCGATCAGTTCGGCGGTGTGGGCCGCGCAATTGCTTGCGGCAACCACGGCAATGTAATTGCGCGTTCCCGCCCGGCCGTCCGCGCGTGGGTAGCCGAGGAACGCCGCCTGTCCCGCGCTTCGAGGCTTCTGCTCGGGCCGCGCCGCGGCCATGTGTTCGGACGGACCCAATTCTTTATAGCCGAGATTGTGCGTGTGGACGTGTTCGCCGGCATGAATATCGGCGATCGCTTCGCCGATCGGATTCCCGTAGCGGTAAACTGGCTCCCCCGCGCGAATCTCGCGAATCGCCATCTTGTGGCCAGCGGGAATTGCGGTCCGGGCGGTCACGGCGATACCATGTAATTCGGCAACCTGCCCGGGAGCCAGCGCCACGCGAGCGATGGCCACGTTATCGCGCTCATGGAGCCGTATGACGGCATTTGCGGCGGTCGGTGGCTTGCCGATTTCGTATAACATGGGACACTTCCACTCTACGTCTACGGACTTCCTTCAGAACCCCGACCGCCAGGGAGGGGCGAAACGCCGCAACCCGCCGGGGATTCTTAACTGAGCATGCCCCGCGTCCCCACATCCACCTATCGCGTTCAACTGCACGCGGAATTCGGCTTCGACGATGCGGCCGCCATTGCGGATTATCTGCGGCAGCTCGGGATCTCGCATATTTACTGCTCACCCTATCTGCAAGCCGCGCCCGGCAGCAAGCATGGCTACGACATCGTCGATCACCACTCGGTGAACGAGGAGCTGGGTGGCAGCAAGGCGCATGAGCGGCTTTCAGAGCGTCTGGGCGAATTCCATCTGGGCCAGGTGCTCGACATTGTGCCCAATCACATGGCCGTCAGCGGACGCAGAAACCGCTATTGGTGGGATGTCCTGGAAAACGGTCCTTCGAGCCCGTATGCCACCTATTTCGATATCGAATGGGATTCGCCCGATCCGCGGCTTCGCAACCGGCTCCTGGTACCCATTCTGGGCGACCATTATGGGCGCGTCTTGAGCCGCAAGGAGATCAAGGTCAAACGGCACGAGGGCGAGTTTTACCTGGAATATTTCGACCACCAACTGCCGGTCGCGCCGCGCTCCCATCCCATCATTCTCGGTCCTGCCGCTCAAGCTTGCGGTTCCGATTACCTCGCCTTTCTCTCCGATTCCTTCGCGCGCCTCCCCGCCTTCACCCAGACCGACCGCAGCAGCGTCGTCGAGCGCCACCGCGATAGAGCCGTCATCCGCAATCTTCTGGACCGCCTGCTGCTCGAAGTTCCGTTTATTGCCGACGCGGTCGACCGCGTGCTCGATCGTTTGAACAACGATGAAGATGCGCTGGACAATTTTGTCGAGCACCAGAATTACCGGCTGGCTTTCTGGCGCACCGCGGAGCAGGATCTCGGCTACCGGCGATTCTTCGACATCAATACGCTCGTCGGATTGCGCGTCGAAGACCCCCAGGTGTTCTTCGATTCGCATGCTCTCATCCTCACCTGGCTGCGCAACGGCATTTTGGATGGCGTGCGTATCGATCACCCCGACGGTCTGCGCGATCCGCGCGGCTATTTCGAGCGTCTGCGCAAAGAGGCCGGCGATGTATGGATCGTAGCCGAAAAGATCCTCGAGCCGGGCGAGCCCTTCCGCACCGAATGGCCCATCGACGGCTGCACCGGCTACGATTTTCTGAACGAATCGATGTCGCTTTTTGTCGACAGCGAAAATGAGCGCGAGTTCACAGCTCTATACGAGCGTTTCACTGGCGAGTCTTCGGATTATCGTGTAGTTTGCCGCGATAAGAAGCACCGGGTGCTGCGCGATCTGTTGGGCAGCGACATCAATCGCCTGACCATGCTCTTCTTCGATATCTGCGAGCTGCACCGCAAGCACCGCGACTACACTCGCGAGGATGTTATCCGCGCGCTTCGCGAAACCGTCGCCTGCTTCCCCGTCTATCGCACCTACGTGGTTCCGGAGCGCGACGAGATCAGCGAAGACGATATTCGTTACATCGGCGAAGCCATCGATCTCGCCAAGGCCAACCGGCCGGATATCGATCCCGAACTGCTGGATTTCCTCAACGACATTCTCCTGCTGCGCGTGCGCGGGGCTCTCGAAACCGAGTTTGTGATGCGCTTTCAGCAATTCACCGGACCGGCCATGGCGAAAGGAGTCGAGGATACCGTTTTTTATAGTTACAGCCGGCTTATTTCCTTGAACGAGGTCGGCGGCGACCCCGGCCGGTTCGGAACCTCTCCGAGAGAGTTCCACGCTTTTTGCGAACAGGTTCAAAAGACCAGGCCGCATACCATGCTGGCTTCCTCCACTCACGACACCAAGCGCAGTGAGGACGTGCGCGCACGCATTAATCTGCTCTCGGAAATCCCTGCCAACTGGGCGGAGGCGGTCGAACGCTGGTCGGCCATGAACGCGAAGTACAAGACCGACGGCATGCCCGACCCCAACACCGAATATTTCCTTTATCAGACGCTCATCGGCGCCTGGCCCATCGGAACCTGCCGCCTGCTGCCTTATATGGAAAAGGCCTGCCGCGAAGCCAAAACGCAAACCTCCTGGCACGCGCCCAACGAAACCTTCGAAGCAGCCACCCGCGCATTTATCGAAGGCATCTACAAAGACGTCCAATTCCTCGGCGATTTCAAGAGCTTTCTGCAGCCATTAATCGAGCCGGGACGGATCAACTCGCTAGCGCAACTGCTGCTGAAGCTCACCGCGCCCGGCATTCCCGACACCTATCAAGGGGCGGAGCTCTGGGATTTAAGCCTGGTCGATCCGGACAATCGAAGGCCGGTCGACTACAATTTTCGCCGCCGCCTGATCGCCGAAATTCCGCTCCTGGACGCCGAGCAGGTCTGGAGCCGCATCGACGAAGGCATGCCCAAGCTTTGGACCATCCATCACGCCCTTCGCGTGCGGCACGAATATCCGGAGGCATTCCAAGGCGCCTATACCCCGCTGCTCGCTTCGGGTTCGAAGAGCTCCCATGTGGTGAGCTACAGCCGCGGAGCGGACATCGTGGTGGTAGTTCCGCGCTTGCTTCTAAAACTGGACCGCCTATGGGACGATACCGCGCTCGAACTTCCGCCGGGGCGCTGGCGTAACCGCCTCACCGGCGATGAAGTTCCCAGCCGGGTGCAAGTGGGCGAGCTTCTGCGGCGTTTTCCGGTCGCGCTGCTGGCGAGAGAGTGCAATGCACCAATTTAGCGTTTGGGCGCCATTTGCCCGAACCGCTGCCGTGCGCATCGGAGATACTTCCTACCCGCTGCATTGCGGCGAGGGCGGATGGTGGCACGGTGACGTGGAGCATGCCGGTCCCGGCACCGATTACTTCTATGTTTTGAACGATGGCAAGCCGGTTCCCGATCCGCGCTCGGCCTGGCAGCCGCTCGGGGTTCATGGACCTTCGCGCATTGTGGACCAGTCCGCTTTTCGCTGGACGGACCGCCTCTGGCAGCCTATGCCGCTCGCGAACGGCGTCGTTTACGAACTCCACACCGGCACCTTCACGCCCGGCGGCACCTTCAAGAGCGCACTGGAGCGGCTCGATTACCTCGTCGATCTTGGCATCACCCATATCGATCTCATGCCCGTAAACGAATTTTCGGGCGACTGGGGTTGGGGCTACGATGGCGTCGATCTCTACGCTCCGCATCACGCCTACGGCTCGCCCAACGATCTGAAGCAGCTCGTCGATACCTGCCATACCAAAGGCCTCGCTGTCCTGCTGGACGTGGTTTATAACCACTTCGGCCCCATCGGCAATTACCTGCATCAATTCGGCCCCTACTTCACCGAAGCCTACCGGACGCCCTGGGGCCCAGCGGTCAATTTCGATCACACCGGCAGCCGCGAAGTGCGCCGCTTCTTTCTGGATAACGCGCTCATGTGGCTGCGCGATTATCATTTCGACGGTCTGCGCATCGATGCCGTGCATGCCATTGTGGACCGCTCCGCCATCCCTTTTCTCGAATCGCTCTCGATCGAAGTGGAGGCGCTGGCCGCCGAGCTGGGCAAGCGTTTCTTCGTCGTTGCCGAGAGCGATCTGAACGATCCGCGCGTGGTTACAGCGCGCGAGGCCGGCGGCCTGGGCATGGACGCGCAATGGAGCGATGATTTTCACCACTCCCTACACGTCGTGCTCACCGGCGAGGACAACGGATATTACGAAGACTTCGGTTCGTTCGCACAACTTGTCAAATCGCTCAGCCAGGTTTTCGTCTACGACGGCATCTACTCAAAGCATCGCGGCCGGCTGCATGGGCGGCCCGTGCCAAGCCGGCTATCCGGGCATCGCTTCCTGGGCTACTCGCAGACGCATGACCAGGTGGGAAACCGCGCGCGCGGCGAACGTCTGGCCCACTTAGTAAGCCAGGGCCGCCGTAAGATCGCAGCCGCGCTCGTACTTACGTCGCCTTTTATTCCCATGCTGTTTCAAGGCGAGGAGTTTGGAGCGTCTTCTCCGTTTCAATACTTCACGCATCACGACGATCCCGAAATCGGCCGTTTGGTCTCCGAAGGCCGCCGCCGTGAATTCGCCGCCTTCGGCTGGGACCCGGCGGAAATTCCCGATCCGCAAGATCCCGCCACATTCGAGGCCTCGAAGCTGCACTGGCAGGAGCTCGCGGAAGAGACGCACGCGGCCTTGCTCGATTGGTACAAGCGCCTGATTGCGCTGCGCCGCTCCACTCCCGCGCTCACCGACGGACGCCTCGCTTGCGTCGAAGCAGCATGCGACGAAAAGGCGCAGTGGTTTGTGCTCAAGCGGTCGAACGTCCAGATCGCCTGCAACCTCGCCGCCGATCGCCAGCCGGTCCCGATCTCCGGCAGTCCCGCAGATACCATCTGCTCCGAATCCGACTACCGGCTGCTCTCCGGCGCAATCGAACTGCCCCCGGACTCGGTGGCGATTTGTATTCAAGGTGCTAGCGTGGTTGCATGACCATTCAGCTCGACCTCCAAGCGGATGTGGAACGCGGTCTTCTCGCGCAAGCCGAGCGTCATGGCATGTCGCTCGCAGAGTACGTGCAGCAGATAATCGCACGGGAAGCCCACCGGCCGCCCTGCGCCTCGCAGCCTCAGGCGGCCAATCTGGCCGATCTCAGCGAATCTGTCCGGGGCTTGTTGTCCGATGAGGAGGTGGACCGGATCTTCCGGCGCAATCCATCCATTGGCCGGCCGGTCGATCTCGCATGAGCGACGGATACCTTCTGGATACCAATGTTCTGTCCGAAACCCTTCGAAGCCTTCCCGACGGCAACGTGCTCTCCTGGGTTGCAAGCCAAGCTAAGAATTCTCAGTTTCTGAGTGTCGTCACCGTCGGCGAATTACGTCGAGGCATTGCCCTCCTGGTTCCAAGCGGCAGACGAACCCAATTGGAGCATTTCGTCGACGCAACCGTTCCTCTATGGTTTATGGGGCGCGTGCTCCCCGTGACCCGGGCCATCGCTGAGCGGTGGGGAGTACTCGACGCACAAAGGCAGTTGGCTGGGCGCCCCTTGAATATGGCCGATAGCCTGATCGCCGCGCCGGCTCTGGAGCATCAGCTCACGCTTGTCACTCGGAACGAAAAGGATTTTGCCGGTCTCGGCCTCGTGCCCCTCAATCCCTGGGAAAGAGAAGGCTGAACGGCGGTTCAGCCGCTCTGATCGCCGGCCGCCGTCTCCACCGCTTTCTCCTCCAGCGCAATCTCGGTGCGCTCTTTCTTGATATCGAGCCGGATGCGCGAGTAAATGTTCATATACACGTTGCTGATCCACACCAGCGCGAAGAAGCCGATGACATACCCGCGCCAGTCCATAAACAGCAGTTTATAATGCGCGATGCCGAGAAAAAAACCGGCAACGTAATGGCTGAAGCAGTATTCGCAGGTGAACAGGTAGAAAAATTTGCGCGTATAGAACCGCGGCGCCCGTTCGCTCCGGCCTTTGCAATACTCGCGCGGCTCGCGAAAAACTTCCTCGTGCGTAACGGTCCAAGCTACGCAAGCGGTCGGCAGCGCCAGAAGGAAAAGAAACGCGACCTGCTCGCCGAGAGGCATTCCTGTTTATTTAAGCACCCTGACCAGCCATTACGATAGAAGGCATGGGGAACAGGGAAACCATCTGCGTGCGGGCCTGGCTTCCAATCCTGGCGCTTCTCATCGTGCCGGCTTCGTGCATCCAAGCTCGCGTCAACCTTGCGCCTTGCCACAACCACTTTACGCCCCAACAGCAGATCGAGCTTGGAGAAAAAGCGAAGAAGGAAGTCTATCAGCAGATGCCGGTGCTGCCGGATTCCAATCCGGTCAGCAAGTACGTCCAGCAACTCGGGGAGAAACTGAGCGCGCACGCGCCTGGGTACAAGTGGCCCTACAACTTTCACGTGACCGATGTGGCCGCCATCAATGCTTTCGCCCTTCCGGGCGGCTCGATCTTTGTCAACCTCGGAACCATTCAGGCGGCGGACACCGAAGCGCAGTTGGCCGGTGTCATGGCCCACGAAATTTCGCACGTCGTTCTTCAGCACGCGGTGTGTAACTACCAAAAAGAACAGACATACGGACTATTTGCCCGCCTGGGACAATTGGCGGCGGGTGTGATCCTGGGAGGAACGGCCGGTAATGTTGCGCAGCAGGGCATCGGGATTGCTGCCAATCTCGGCTTCCTGAGAATGTCGCGCGGTGACGAAAAGCAAGCCGATCTCGAAGGCGCGCAGATCCTCTACGAT
>DASVGP010000237.1:0-50842 GCA_036379475.1 Bryobacteraceae bacterium
CGATGCGCCCTCGAATGCGGCCCAATACGCCCGCCAGACGGAGATGATCAGTGCTCCGGTTCTCATCGACAACACGCCGCCGGTCGTAACCATTGCGCCGCCGCGCCGCTCCGGTTCCGGCTTCGAAATCGACGTCTCCGCTCAGGATAAAACGAGCCCGCTGCGGCTCTGCCAGTATTCGCTCGATGCCGGACTCTGGCAACCCATTGAAGCCGCCGACGGAATTACCGATTCGCTCACGGAACAGTTTCATTTGCACCTCGAGCATCTAAAGGGCGAACACCTGCTCGTGTTCCGCGTTTACGATTCGGCGAATAATGCGGGTTTGGCGAAAGTGGTGCTGCGGTAAAGTTTCTGGCGTTATCCGAATTGCTCGAAGACCGTCTGAACCGCCGTCGGACTCATCACATTTCGAGGCGGTGTCTCGCAGATCAGTAAGTTTCTGAAAATACGCGATGCCGATTGGGAGCCGCGACCGTCAGGGAGCCGTTGTTGCTTTTCTCAGCGCCGTCTCAGTGTGCGTTTGTCCGAAGCCTGGAAATCATCGGCGAAGCCGCAAAGAAAATTCCTGAAGATTCCCGCGCCCAGCATCCTGGCATCGAATGGCGGCCTGTGGCCGCGAACCTGCGGTGCGTTATTGCAGCAATTAACAGAAAACCCCTTCAGGCCTTGATCGTTCCGATGGACGTCGCTGTCCCTTCTTCCGCTTTCGGCCCGAGTACGTCCCGCATAACGATCGCCAGATCCCGCAGCGCCGTCGCTCCATCCCCGTAATAGGTGGAGCCGTGCATCGCGGCGAGCGTCTTCGGCTTGTATTCGGCCAGGTTCTCCAAGATTCGGCCCGTGTGGTGTGTGTACGGCACGTAATTAGCGAAGGGGCCGGACTCGGCTTGCTGCAGCGCGTCTTTGCACCTCTCCATGATGCTACCGGTAGTGGCCGGTTCGCGGTGTCCCCACTGATGAAACAGGTCGGAGCAGAAGAGCGTTCTTTCCGATTCTTCGAACAGGACCCCGGCATCCCAGCCATGAGGCACGTGGGGCGTGGGCACGAATCGGAAACGGTGGCGGCCAGTTGGCAAGATATCGTCCCGCGTCAGAACGCGCGCTGGCCGGATGGAGAAATCGTTTACGCTCACCAAGGCGCCTATCAAACCGCATACCGGCTGTGCCTCCGGTGCGAGTTCGAGCCATTCGTTCAAAGCACCGCATTCATCCGATTCAAAATGGCTGAATCCAATATGCCTGATCTTCGAAATATCAATCAGCCGCGAGACCTCTTCGCGCAGCACAGGAAACATGCGCCGCAGGCCCGCATGGAAAAGCAGGGGTTCGTCATCTCGCACGAGAAAATGACTGAATTCTAAGTCAATTTCTGGAACGAAAACAGAAATGCGGTAGACATCTGCTGCGATTTCCGTTGTGCTCACCATAATGGGCTCCTTCTTAACTTACTTCAGCGATTTAAGATAAGCGATCACCGCTCTCGCGTCCGCGGGCTTCATCTTAAACGCGGGCATGGGCGGGCGAGCGGGACGGCCGTTCGGTGCGAGTCCAGTTGTCAGAAGCTTGAATACGCCCGATTTACCCCAGTTTTTCCATATATAACTGGTGGATGTCACGTCCGGACTCGCAGTTTGCCAACCCGGAACGTCGGCTATAGGCTTGAAGTCAAGCGTGGCGCCCTTCAGCCATTTGCTCCTGTCGAGCTGGCCGGAAGCAAGACGCGGTGTATGGCAATCTGAGCATTTGGCGATTTCTTCGACCAGATAGCGGCCGCGGTCGATCTGAGCGGTGTTCGCCGCCAGGCAGACTGTTGTGGTGAGCGACGACCACAAGCATGCACTTGCCCAAAGGAGGGAGCGAGTCATGCGAACCACACTATCAAAGAAATAAGAGTCACGTCCACATTGGATATATGCCGTGCATAATCGAACCATGGCTTCCTTGCGAACTTCTCTTCTAGTGCTGTTCGTGCTCCAGACCGCCGCCTTCGGGCAAAATCAGGCGCCGCAAGCGGAAATATCGAATGGAGTGCTCCACGCGGCCCTCTATTTGCCCGATGCGCACAACGGTTTCTATCGCGGCACGCGCTTCGACTGGTCCGGCGTGATCCGCAGCCTGACCTACAACGGCCACGATTACTACGGACCGTGGTTTACGCAAACCGATCCCACAGTGATCGATTTCATTTTTAAGGGGCCGCAAATCGTGGCGGGTCCGTGCAGCGCCATCACGGGGCCCGTAGAGGAGTTTTCCCGCACGCTCGGCTTCAATGCGGCCAAACCAGGTGGAACGTTCATCAAAATCGGCGTCGGTGTGCTGCGGCGGCCGGACGGGAAAGCCTACACCCAGTACCGGCTTTATCCAATCGTCAATCACGGAAAATGGAGCGTTCGCACCAAACGCAATTCGGTGGAGTTTACACAGGTGCTGGCCGATCCCGCTTCCGGATATGCGTATCGCTACACCAAAACCGTGCGGCTGATTCCGGGGAAGCCGGAAATGACGATCGAACACCGGCTGGAAAACACAGGCCGGCGCACCATCGTCAGCAGCTTGTTTGACCATAATTTTCTGGTCCTCGATAAGCAGCCCACCGGCCCGGATTTCGTCATTACGCTACCGTATACGATCCATCCCAATCACGTCCAGGGCGCGCAGCTTGCCAACATAACCGGACATCGGTTTACGTATCGAAGAAGGCTTCACGGAAACCAGATCGTAGCGGCGGAATTTTCCGGCTTCGGCAACACCGCCGCCGATTACCGGATCAGGATTGAAAACCGCAAAGACGGTGCGGGCATGACTATCGCAGGGAACCGGCCGCTGAGCCGGGAAGGTCTTTGGTCGATTCGCTCGGTAATTGCGGTGGAGCCGTTTATCGACATTTCGGTTCTGCCGGGGAAGACGTTTACGTGGGAGTACCACTATGCGTACTACTCGCTCAGTCAGGCCAAATAAATCCGAACCGGGCTAATGGAGCAGCCGGCTGTTGCCGATGCGATCCATAGCGGCGGGTTTTCCCCAACCGTTTCGAAAGGAGAACGAAATGAATCATGTGGCGGTGCAGGCGATCCTGTGGATCGTGGCCTTTGTGATTTTGCTGGCCTATTTGAGGCGGCGGCGTAAGCGCAAAACGACTATTTTGCCGTAAATCCTATGGCTCCGAATAGGAGGGCGGGCTTTAGTCCGCGCGGAGCTTTAGCTCGGCTACTCCCGCGGCCCAAGCTGCTCCAGAACGGAGCTAATGCCCCGCGCCGGCGCAAGCCAGCCCCACGGGCCGGCGAAAAGGGGCGCGGAGATCGTGGAGTTTGCCTTCATGCTGCTGCCCACGCTGGGATTGTTTTGCATCATCATCAACGTGGCCTGGGTGATCTTCGGGCGAGCCTGTTTGCAGGAAGCGGTGCGGAAGGGGGTCCGGTATGCCATCACCGGGTAGACGCTCTCTGGCGATACATTCGCCACCTCAGTCCAGACTGTCACTCAGGAGCATTCGTTCGGCTTTATTCCTAGAGCGTGTCAGAGATGCAGCGGTGATTTTCTCGACGCTGACGTATGTCGACCCGAATTGCAACTGCACGAATGCTGGCCAGACCGTTTTCGTTAAGCGCGTGATCGTCGAGGTTGCTGCCTCTGCAGGCCGGTCAATATGCCTTCATGGCCGAGATGTATGTTAGTTCTCCCGGCATCGAATTCTGGGATGCTCTGGGCACACCGGCCGCGTATGCGCGATCGATCTTCTAACAGCTAAATAAACATTTCTTCGTCGGAGGTGGCGTGGTCGACGGTGGGGCGGCGGACGCGGCCTAAGTAGGCGATAGTGGTGCGCAGACCGGCAATGATGCCGTAGAGCTCGCGGATGGGCCGGATCACGCCCGATTGCACAATGGCCACCGTTTCCTGCATCCGCGTCATCGTATCGTCGAGCACGAGCTCGGCACGATCCATCTGTACCTTGGCTCGTCTGCTAGCGTCGGTCAGCAGCTCGTCCATTTTCGAGATCTGCGTTTTTGTGGTCTCCAGAACGGCGCTGCTGGTGACGCTGAGTTGCTCGAACTGCTTTTCGGCGCGTTCGGCGGTGCGCCGGGAAATGCCCAAAATCGCCTCCACCTGCGGGAACATGGGCATGGCTTTTTGTTGCAGCTTACGTGCCACCAGAAACACGCCCACGAGCATGCAAGCCTGCACCAACATGGCAAACGCCGCAATGGCCACAAAAATGGTAAGCACCAGGAGAAGAGTATCGTTCATGAGAGCGCCGCAGTCTGCCGCAATTCAGGCCGCTTCGGTGGTTAGCTCCTTTCCGGAGTGCCGGTCTGACCGCTGGAGCCCGCTGCCGCGGCTTTGACATCGCCTACAGCATCGCGATAGGCCTGCTTGCCGGCTTCAACCGCCTGGTTGAAGTTTTCCTTCTGCCGGGAAACGGTGGCGCGCCCTTGTTCGTATAGGCCGGATGCGCTCTGCTTCAGATTGTCGCTGCGCTGCCGCACGTATTCGCGCCCTTCCTGGCTGCGCTGTTTCAAGTAATCCGCGCCTTCGTTGGCCCGGTCGGCGATAAGCTGACGCATCTCATCTCCGGACCTCGGGGCCCACAGGATGCCCGCGGCCACGCCGATGCCCAGCCCCAGTAGAAAATAACCGAAACCGCTCTTTTCCTGCATCTCCATTCTCCTTCCCAACGGCAATCGAATGCCTTCTGCCTCGATGTTACACCCTATGAGAGCGTGGTACAGTAGCAAACGTTTCAGCAGCGTGGGAAGGTCTATGAACGGCAAGAAGTTAGATGCCGAAGGCTTGTGGCAATACGCCTTGAAGACACTGGCGCGGCGGGCTCATTCGGCGGACGAACTGCGGCGGAAACTCGCGCGCCGCGCTGCTTCCGAGCAGGATGCTCGGGCAGCCATAGCGAAAATCGCCGAGTATGGACTGGCAGACGACCGGCGCTTCGCTGAGAACTTTTCGTCATCGCGCCTGCAGAACGACGGGTTCGGCAAAATGCGGATCCTGCGCGATTTGCGGTTGAGGAATGTTCCGGCGAAAATTGCTGAAGATGCGGTGCGCAAAACCTTCGATGGCATCGACGAGCAGGATCTGATCGCGCAGTTCCTGGAACGTAAGTACAGAGGGAAGAATTTACCCGAGCTGCTGAGCGAACCGAAACATCTAGCCTCCGCCTACAGGCGCCTCCGTATGGCTGGGTTTTCCAGCGGCGGCGCCGTCGCGATGCTGAAGCGATATGCGGCGGCCGCGGACGAATTGAGCGATCCGGAGCCGGAGTAACCTGCCCGCTAGCCGCAACGTATTCCCCATTAGCCGGAACGTATTCGAAGTGGAGAGCATCTTGCTAGATGACGGGTGCGGATCCCCCTGCGGTGGCGTCCTTAGCACGTTGAATAAAACCAAATGGGAAGCTCAGTCCAATCTCCCGAACTCGCAGCGCGAGGCCCGGCCGGCAGCCCGGTTCCGGCTGCGAAACCGCGTTTGCTCGGCCCCGACATTCTACGCGGTTTTCTGCTGCTCTGGATGTTGCTGACGCATTTGCCCACTGAAGCCAGCGTCATCTCGAACCAGACCTTCGGCTTTGTATCGGGCGCGGAAGGCTTCATCTTTTTATCCGCTTTCATGGTGAGCCGACTCGCACGGCACGTTGAGCAGAAGTATGGGGTGGCGGCTACTTTCCGCGATCTTGCCAAGCGGACTTTGCGCGTCTACGGCTATCACATCTTACTGCTCGCCATTGCCTTTTCACTGGTTGCGGCGGTCGGCGTTTCCTTCCACCTTCTGGCGCTGGAAAATCTGCTCTCGTACTATCTGAGGAGTCCGAAACAAGCCACGATTGCGGCCGCTTTGCTCGAATACAAACCTTCGCTGTTCGACATTCTGCCAATGTACGTGGTGTTTCTGGCGATCACGCCGCTGCTGAGAGAAGCGGCGCGGCGCTGCTCCTGGAAGCCGGTAATCGCTATTAGCGTGGCGATCTGGGTGGCGGCGCAGTTCGGATTGCGCGCGTGGATGCACCAGCATTTTCACCCCTTCGGCATCATCGTGCCGCAAAACTCCACCGGGGCGTTCAATCTGTACGGCTGGCAGCTTCTGTGGATTAGCGGCCTCGCTCTCGGCAGTGTGAGCGGGCACCCTCCCGCAGGCCGCTCGCCGTTGTCCGTAATCGGGCTACACGTTCCGGCGCGCTGGCTCAAATGGGCCATCGGTGCGGCGATCGTTCTCGGAATTCTACGATATTGTCCGGCATGGGAATGGATCAACCCGGATCTATATGGCTTCCTGATTAACAAATGGCAGCTTGGCCCGGTGCGCTTGGTGGATTTCGCCGCGCTGTCGGCGCTTGTAGTGCGCTACGGCGGCGCACTGCAAAAGATACCTTTTGTCCCGCGGCTAGCGGTCCTGGGGCAGGCCTCCATCGAGGTCTTCAGCGTACACGTTTTGTTCTGTCTCGGCTCTCATGCACTCAGTCGGCAAGCCGATCCGCAGTTCCCCTGGTGGGAGCAGATCGCCATGCTTGCCGTGAGTGTCCTGGGCCTATTTGCCACGGCGCATCTGGTGCGGAAATATGGGCGGACCCATAAAAAGAGGGTGGCGCAACAGCCATTGGTACCGGCGCGCATCGGAGCCTGATGCCAAAAAGAATGCCGCCGGAAACGGCGGCAGCTCCTCTCTCTAAACGAAGCGCGGCAACCGAGCGCTTTTTCTGGCTGTTCACTGGGAACAACTCGCCCGTGCTGTTGGGCTAAGATTGCGCTCGAATTGCCGCGCCGGTGCGCGCCGCGCTTTCCGCTGGCGCGCACGAACTCAATTTAAGCAACTTTAGGTTCCAAACTGGCGTGCTGCGATTCCATCGCGCCCGCCAAAGCTTTTTTAGTCCGTTCCGCCAAGTTGCGCAGGCGCGCGTTCTTGGGCCGGCTCAGCCGTCGCTCCACACTCCGTCTTGCGCGAAGCAATCGTATTCGCACGGCGGTTTCTGACCATCCATGCTGGCGGGCAATCTCCTGTACTTTGTAGCCTTCAATGTAATGCCCTTCCAGCACAACTCTGTCGTTCGGTTTACATTCGTTGAGAATGCGCTTCACGTCAATGGCAGCCACATTCATCCGTGGCGGCGCCTGTAATTCCGGTAACGTTTGGGTCTGCGGTTCCCGCCGCAAAAACGTTCGATGAATATTCAATGCAATGCTATTTGTCCACGTCAGCACGAGGTTGGGGTCGCGCAACTGTTCCCTCCGTTCCCAGCCTTTCGCCCATGCGGCCTGTGCGGTGTCAAGTGCGGCATCGTAAGATAGACCACGCGATACCAAAAATCGGACGGTGAGATTAAACCCACGCTGATACGCCCTGCCGTATTCTTCTGCTGTCATCTGTCTCCACCACTCCTACGTAAATTTGACTTCTTGCTGGCGGCCTTCTCATTGGACCGCCTTCGTGAGCACGACTGCCCTCACGTTTCGCAGAACTATAAGGCAGTTTTTATGCCAGGGATAGGCCACCTTAGCCCGTAGGGGACAAGTCCTCTGTAATCAACGGCTTCCGGCTCAGACTCATTCTGGTCCATTCTGCCTCCCACACCGTATATCTAGCAATTCTTTCCGAGCGATGCAAAAATTTCGTTCTAAACCTTCTTACCTGGTGGACGTTCTGTTAGACGCACTTATCCGCCTAAATGGTACATACGAGATAGGTGTGGATTTCCGCTACAGAGAAGGAAGCGGAGCGAGGTTTCGGGGTTGGAGCCGAAGCTGATGTTTACTTGGGGGCTTCGCTCGTCTTGGCGGCGGTGGGAGTCTCCGGGGTGGCCGGCTCTTCCGACGACGAAGTAACAGACTTCAAACTGTCTTTGAACGAACGAATTCCTTTGCCCAGTCCGTGTCCCAGTTCCGGCAGCTTCTTCGGTCCGAAGATGAACAGCGCCACAATCAGGATGATCAGCAGATGCTGCGGCATGAGGATATCGTGCAACATGGAATTCTCCACGGGCCGGTTTTCGTAAACCTTCCCGACTTCAGTATATAGGAATCCAGACAGAGGCGAAGGGGAAATTACACTTTCATTGGACAAAACCGCGGTTGACATCCTTGAGACGGGTCGGGTATAGTTCTGAAGTACTGAACTATCAATGAGTTGAAGCACGCCACCACTCCTCGGCGGCTTGCCCCGATGGTTCCGGAAGCGACGGTTGCGAAACGACATGGCTGGTCCGTCAGACGATTATCCAGACTTGCAGGGGGCGAACGATCACGATGCCTATGAGGCTTTCCTCGACGGCTATAGCAGCCAATTCGCCGTACACGAAGGCGAAATTCTCTACGGCCATGTGCTGAAGGTCTCGGATACCGAAGTCATTGTCGATATCGGGCGCAAGATCGAGGGCCTGGTGCCGGCGGCGCAATTTCCATCTTTAGAGGGAAAGCCGTCTGTGCATCCGGGCGATGTCATCGAAGTGATGCTGGATCGCGTCGGCGAGCCGGTGCAAGGATACATCCTGCTCTCGTATGAGCGCGCGCATCGACGCCACGTTTGGGAGGAGTTAGAGAGAACCGCCGCCGAAGCCAAGCCCGTTCGCGGACGCATCGTAAGCAAGATCAAGGGAGGCCTTGCCATCGATATCGGCGTGATTGCTTTTTTGCCGAGTTCCCAGGTAGACCTTAAGCCGGTTCACAATCTGGAGCCGTATATCGGCCAGGAACTCGAAGTGCGGATTTTGAAGTTGAACCGGCGGCGCGGCAATGCGGTGGTCTCGCATCGGGTGCTCGTTGAACAGGATCTGCTTTCGCGTAAGGCCGCGGTGCTGGCGAGTCTTTGCGAAGGCGCCGAAGTTTCCGGAGTGGTGAAAAATCTCACCGCCTATGGCGCCTTCGTCGATCTAGGCGGCATCGACGGTCTGCTGCATATCGGCGATCTCAGCTACGGCAACATCTCGCATCCGTCCGAAGTGGTTCAAGTCGGAGACCGAATCACAGCCAAAGTTTTGAAGTTCGATCCGGCCAAGGAACGCATTTCGCTGGGTTTGAAACAGATGTATCCCGATCCATGGCTGAATGTCGCCACCCGCTATCCGCCCCAGAGCCACGTTTCGGGCCGCGTGGTGAGCGTGACCGACTACGGCGCTTTCGTCGAGCTGGAACCGGGCGTGGAGGGCCTCATCCATATCTCGGAGATGACCTGGAGCCGGCGCGTGAAGCATCCGGCGAAAATGGTGAGCGTCGGGGATACCATCGAGTCTGTGGTGCTCGACGTAAGGCAGAAGGAACGGCGCATCTCGCTTGGTCTCAAGCAGCTTGAGGCCGATCCCTGGACCACGGTTGCCGAACGCTACAGCGTGGGTTCGGTCGTGGAAGGGCGCGTGCGCAAGCTGGCCGATTTCGGTGCCTTTGTCGAGATCGAGGAAGGAGTGGACGGGCTGGTCCATATTTCTGACTTGTCCTGGACCGCGCGCGTGAAGCATCCTTCCGAAATGGTGCGGAAAGGCCAGATCCTGCAAGCCGTCGTGCTCAACATCGACGCGCCGAACCGCCGGCTTTCTCTCGGAGTGAAACAATTACAGCCGGATGCCTGGGAGACTTTCTTCCGCACCCACGAGGTGGGCGATATTTTGCGCGGCCGCGTCAGCCGCGCGGCGGAGTTCGGCGTTTTTGTCGAATTGGCGCCAGGCATCGAAGGGCTTTGCCATCGCAGCGAAATCGGGGGCGGCAAGCGGCGCGCCAAGCTGTCCGGAGCTGCCGAGCCGATCCTTACGGTGGGGCAGGACTTCGAATTTAAGGTGATCCGTTTGAACGAGGCCCAAAAGCGCATTGGGCTCAGTTTGCGTGCGGTGGCGGAAGCCGATGAGCGCAACCGCCTACAAAACTACAAGCGCCAGGCGGCCGTCGCCACTTCCAGCGTCGGCGAGGCCCTCAAGGAGCGCAAGGCAGGGGAATCACGTTGAGGAACATGAGAGTGAGAGTATGACGAAGGCTGAGCTGATCGAGGAAGTATCCAAAGTAGTCGAGATGACCCGCAAGGATTCGGAAACCATTGTGGAGACCATCTTCGATGCCATTGTCAACAGCCTCCATAAAGGGGAGAAGATCGAGATCCGTGGCTTCGGGAGTTTCCGCACCCGGCAGCGCCAGCCGCGCGTGGGGCGGAATCCGAAGACCGGCACCCGCGTCGAAGTGCCTTCCAAGCGCATCCCGTATTTCAAGCCCAGCAAGGATCTGCGCGATCTGGTGAACCATCGCACGCCGAAACCCGCTCCAGCGGCCGAACCGGAACCGCAACCGTGATGCATTTGTGGGCTCCGTGGCGATCTGCCTATGTCCATGCCAGGCGCCCGGCCCACGCTTGTATCTTTTGCGATGCGGCCGGGCGCGGCGCCGATGAAGAGAAGCTGGTCGTCCATCGCGCCGGGCATTGCTTCGTCATTCTGAACCGCTATCCCTACACCAGTGGTCACATCATGATTGCTCCTTACGAGCACGTCTCCAGGCTGTCGCAGGCGAGCGAAGCGGCGGCGCAAGAGATGATGCTGCTCACGCGGCGCGCCGAAGCCGTTTTAGAGCGTGTCTATCGTCCCGGCGGTTTGAATCTTGGCATGAATCTGGGCGAGGCGGCCGGCGCGGGGATCGAACAGCACATTCACATGCACGTGCTGCCGCGCTGGATGGGCGACGCGAATTTCATGACCGCGGTGGGCGAAACGCGCGTGCTTCCCGAATCGCTTGAGGAGACCTACGCCAAGCTGAAGAGTAGTTTCAGCGAGTAGTTTCCCAAAAAATGCTGACCATATTATCGGGCCGTTAACTCTGCCGTGGACCCAAGCAGCGCGGAGAATTCACGCACTCTTACATCGACGACGCTGCCCGATGAATTTTGTGGCATGCGTACTGCAGATCCGACATGAAACTCACGGATCTGCGTCTGTCGGCGAATGGAATGAACCCGCTCCAGGTTCAGCCCGCCGCCAGCAAGAATTTGGATTTCCGGCTGCGCTTGGTTTTGATATTGGCCGAGCCGGCGGATTCGCGCGGGCCATGATCCGCTACCACCGTGTGTGAGGATGCGATCGATCTGCGGGAGCTCCTTCAATTCCAAGATCGTTTGCAGCGGTGAAACGGTTTCTTCAAAGGCGTGATGGAAGGTGGCGCGAAGATCGGGAGCGCAGCCGAGGACGGTGCGTGTGGAAGACAGTTCGACGTGGCCGTCGCGGATGAACCCCAGCACCAGCCCGTCTACGGGTAAAGCCGCCAATTGCCGCGCTTGAGCGCACAGCTTGTCCAGATCGTCCGATTTCCCGATGCCGAATCCATCCTGTTCGCGCAGCATGACTCGCACCGGTATCGTAACGGCTCCGAGGATCTCCTTGACTACGCTCAGCGGAGGAGTAAGACCGCCGCTTGCCAGGTCGCGAACGATCTCGAGACGAGTGGCGCCGCCCCGTTCCGCCTGGAGCGCATCTTGAACGGAGCATACGATCACCTCGAGAATGCCGTTCAGAGCGCATCTCCGCCGAGTTCGTTGGCGATTTGGCGTAACGCGCCCCGCACGCTTCGCGATAACAAATGTGGCCTCTGTTCCCTCAGTCTACCTGCCTGCTGGCCGCAGAATGATGGGACGGCTCGTGGAGTGTCCCATCATGCCCTGCGTCCCGCCAGCTTCGAGGAGATGCGGCAAATGGCGGTGCAGCACAACTTCCACCGATCCGCTATTCGCCGATGATCTTCACCAGCACACGTTTCCGCCGCCGGCCGTCGAATTCGCCGTAGAAGATCTGCTCCCAGGGGCCGAAGTCCAGTTCGCCTTTGGTGATCGCGACTACCACTTCGCGCCCCATCACCTGACGTTTCATATGCGCGTCGGCGTTGTCCTCGCCGGTGCGGTTGTGCCGGTATTGCGATACCGGTTCGTGCGGCGCGAGTTGCTCCAGCCACCGTTCGTAGTCCTGATGCAGCCCCGATTCGTCGTCGTTGATGAATACTGACGCGGTGATGTGCATTGCATTGACGAGGACGATGCCTTCGGCGACGCCGCTTTCGCGCAGGCATTCCTGCACTTGTTCGGTGATGTTGACGAATCCGCGTCGCGAAGGAACGTTAAACCATAGCTCTTTGCGATAGCTCTTCATCTTTCAGTCGTCAGTTTTCCGTCGTTAGTGACCAGCTTTCTGCTTACTGATAACTGACAACTGATAACTCCTACACGTGCAGGTGGTCCGATTCTTCCGTGAGGCTCGCATCCGCCTCGGTTTTGGGGTCTTGCGTCTCCGGCTGCGGCTCGGCGCTCCGGCGCACGGGCATGCGCAAGCGCAGCACACGCTCGCGGGCGCGTTCTTCCTCCAGGCTGCGGCTCTGCGCGCGAATCAAATCGTCGAGCGAAACCATCCCCAGCACGCGCTTGTCGTGGCCGGGATCCATGACCGGGAATCGTGTGAGTCCGGTCTCGATCATACGATGGACGACGACGCGCAACGGTTCATCCGCGAAGGCCACCACGGGATTGGTGGAGGAAACGACTTCGTGCAGCTTGACCCGCGCAGCGGAGCCTTTCGCTTCTTCAAAGGCTTTCATCAAATGATTGCGGCTGACCACGCCCACCAGGTGCTTTGCTTCGTCAACCACAGGGAACAGGTGCTGGCCGTGCTTTCTCGACGCAGTCCGGATCATCTCGCGAGCCTTGTCGAGCGTTACTTCCGCGGGCAGGGCCACCACGTTGGGACGCATCACCTCGCGCGTGAACAAAATTTCCAGCGGATCGAGGGCGTACTCGCGGCTCAAGTGATAGCCGCGGCGCGAAATCTTCTCGGTCAGGATGGAGCGCTTCAAGGTCAGCGTGGTGAATGCGTGGGCCAAAAAGCAAGCTACCATCAGCGGCAGCAGCATGTTGAAATCGTGCGTCAGTTCAAGCGAGAACACGATTCCCGTAAAGGGCGAGCGCATGGTGCCTCCCAGGATCGCCCCCATGCTGACCAGAGCCCAAAAGCCATTGCCAAAGTGCGGCAGAAACAGGCCTTCCAGCCCGCCCAGCGCCGCGCCCATCATCAATAGAGGCGCCAGGACGCCGCCGGAGGTGCCCGATCCGAGCGCAATCGTCCAGATGATCGACTTCACCACCAGCAGGCCGACCAGAAAGCTGATCGCGACATGGCCTTGCAGCAGCATCCGGATCATGTCGTAGCCTACGCCCAGAGCATGCGGGAAAAACAGCCCGCCGATGCCTACAAACAAACCTCCAATCGCCGGCCACCACATCCAGTGAATCGGCAGTTTTTGGAAAAGGTCTTCGGCCGCATACACTCCCACGGTGAGCAGACCGGAGAGGGCGCCCGCGGCGATCCCCACCAGCACGCAGCCCAATAAGCCAATGGGTCCGATAAAGGACGCATGCACAGGTACGGGAAACAGCGGCCCCATTCCCAGGATGTAGCGTCTGGCGGCGCCGGCCGCCAGAGCCGCCAGCGCAACGGGAATCGCGCTGCGCGGTTTCCATTCAAACAGCAGCAGCTCAACCGCCAGCAGAGTCGAAGATAACGGCGCGGCAAAGGTCGCCGACATGCCCGCGGCCGCTCCGGCCACCAGCAAGGTCTTGCGTTCCGCGGCCGTCAGGCGAAAAAATTGCGCGATCAGCGACCCGAAGGTGCCGCCGGTCATAATAATCGGGCCTTCGGCGCCGAACGGCCCGCCGGAACCGATCGCGATGGCCGCCGAAATCGGTTTGAGAATCGCGACTTTCGGGGCAATGCGGCTGCCGTTCATCAGGATGGCTTCAATCGCTTCGGGAATGCCGTGCCCGCGGATCCGTTCGGAGCCGTAGCGCGCCATGAGTCCAACCACCAACCCGCCGAGCACCGGAACCAGGATGACGAGCAGGCCGAGATGGCTCCCGGCCGGGGAGCTCAAGGCATCATTGACGCGCTGATAGTAGAGCAGATTGGTAACTATGCCGATCAGCCGGAGCAGCGCCCAGGCGACAAATGCCGCAACAAAGCCAATGGCGATGGCGAGCAGGGAAATGGGGATGACGCGGGTGGTGGTAGTGAAATCGCCCAGTTCTTCCAGGCGGTGCTTTTTCTTCTTGTGCTGACCGGAGTGGGTAGCCGCCTTCGCGCTCATCGTCGGCCTCTTTCGTCCTCGGGAAGATAGTGCATCGCCTCCAGCGCTTGTAGCAGCGCGGGCCCGGAATTCTGCAATTCTTGCCAATGCAGCCGGGAAAGGTTGTGCAGCAATTCTTCGCCATGTACGGTCAGCTCCACCAGCACTTCACGGCGGTCTTCGGTGGCATGGCGGCGCACCACGGCGTCTCGTTCCACAAGACGGTTGATCAGCTCCACCGTGCTGTGGTGGCGCAAGCAGAGCCGTGCGGAAAGTGCAGTAACCGTAGGACGTACTCCTTCCGGCAAGCCCTTGATGGCTAGCATTAATTGATACTGTTGCGGCTCTATATGGGCCGCACGCACCGCTTCCTCGCTGAAATGAAGAAATTGGCGGATGCGAAAACGGAGTTCGGCAAGCTGCCGATACCCGTCCAGCGAAACATCCTCGAGTACCCCTCTATTCACCTGTTTCTATCGTAACACGATACAAGTTCGACTACTGAGAACTTGCCTTCCAGTAATGAATCGGCGAAAATCATAGGGAGGCGAATAAATGGCGAATACAAGCGCGCTTTCCCGTTATAACGAACTCTGGCCACCGGCTTCTACATTGTCCTTTCGGCAGCAAACAAGATTTGCTCCACTGCCGCTTCCGGCCCTGGCGCGCTTGTGGCCAAATGGGTTGCCGCGCGGCACCTTGTGCGAAATCCACGGCCCTCGCTCTTCGGGGCGGACTGCTGCTTGTCTGCATATACTGGCTCAGGCGACGGAGCGCGGAGAGATTTGCGCCGTGGTGGATGCTAACGATGCTTTTGATCCGGCTGCGGCGGCCGCGGCCGGGGTCAAGCTGGAGCGGCTCTTGTGGGTGCGCTGCCGCGGCAACCTGGAACATACGATGCGAGCGGCGGATCTGCTGCTGCATGCCGGAGGCTTCGGCATGGTCGCGCTGGACCTTTGCGAAGTGAATCCGCGTTTGCTGAACCGGATTCCGTTGTCTTATTGGCATCGGTTTCGCCGGACGGTGGAGCATACTCCCACCGTGCTCCTACTGTGCAGTGATCGGCCGCAATCTAAGTCTAGTAATTTCAACAAACTAGCGCTAAAAGTTAAGGTATTTCATTGGTATGGTTTGCGGCTCCATGGCCTGAGTATGAATGCGGCGATGGAAAATGTCCGCGGCGAACCACTGGAGATCAAAATGGCGGCTTGATATGTACGCTTGTATCCATACCGCTGCGGCGAATCCGGCTGATCGCGCAGACGATCCGGCAAGCCGGATCCACGCAGACGATCCGGCAGGCCGGATCTTCGACCTGGCGCTGCAATTTTCACCGGCGATCGAGCAGACCTCCCCAGATACCGTTGTCTTCTCGATTGCGGAACTGGGCAGGCTCTTGGGGCCGCTGCACCAGATCGCTTCCGAGATCTGCCGCGCCGGCCACGAGCGGAATGTGGAGGCCAATCTCGCTCTAGCGGCCAATGTGGACACGGCGATTCTGCTGGCGCGCCATGTCCCCGGGGTTACCATCGCCATGCCCGGCCAAGAGCGCGCCCATTTAGAATCCATCCCGCTGCGCCAATTGCCCACACTTCCTCACTTGCTGGAACTTCTCCAGCGATGGGGCTTAAAAACCTGCGGGGATTTGGCGCTGCTGCCGGAAAACGGTGTGGCCGAGCGCCTGGGGCCGGAAGGCATTTATCTGCGCAATCTGGCGCGCGGAACTATTGTGCGGCCGCTGCGCCGGGATGCGATGCCCACCAACTATGCAGAGCGGATGGACCTGGAGCATCCGCTAGAGCTGCTCGAACCTTTATTGTTTCTGCTGGGGCGGGCACTGGGTGAATTGTGCCGCCGGCTGCGGTCGCAATCGCAGGCCGCGCGCGTTGTTGAAGTAAAACTTGAACTGGTTGAAGGCAGCTATTCATGTAATTTGGAGTTCCCCGTTCCGCTCCAGGAGAAACAGTCGATTTTGAAACTGCTACAGCTTCATTTGGAGTGCCATCCGCCCCCGGCGCCGGTTATGGCTTTCACGCTGCGCATGGAACCGGCCGCGCCGCGCCGTGTCCAAGGCGGGCTGTTTCGGCCGCCGGTGCCCGCACCGGATAAGCTGCAAATCACGTTGGCGCGCATTGCGGGGATGGTCGGCAAAGAGAATGCGGGCGCGCCGGTTCTGCTCGATACACACCGGCCGGATGCGTTTGCCTTGGCCCAGTTGAATCTCCAGCCCGCCGCGCCCGAAACAAGGGAACGACCGGCAGCGCTGCGGCTCGCGTTTCGGGTGTTCCGTCCCGCGCCGCGCGCGCGGGTGAAATTAGCGCATGCAGCGCCGAGCACTGTATATGCAGCGGGCGTGCAGGGGAGCGTGGTTCGTGCCGCGGGTCCGTGGAAGACATCGGGCGAGTGGTGGGACCAGGCATCCTTCTGGAACCGCGAAGAATGGGACGTGGCGCTCGACGACGGCGCCCTCTACCGCATTTACCTGGACTTACACACGCGCGAGTGGTATGTGCAGGGTGTCTATGATTAAGGCCAATTGGCAACCACTACCCCGAACTATCACCCCGACTGAACCGCCGGTTCCATCGCTGCCTCTTCGGCCTGCTTCGGCTGTTTTTTTTCTTCCGCCTGGACTCCAACTTCGCAAAACAAAACCGCCGAGTGCTCGGCCATATCGTATGACTCGCCGGTTTTCACCGGTCGGCCCTCGATTCGTTCCGCTTCGCGAGTATCCAGCATCGCGTCCCAGGCGCATCCCGATGTGCACGGGGGCAGATAGAACTGGATGTGCTCGTGGTGCGGATTTACGCAAAACAGAAAACTGTCGTCACGCACCCTATCGCCATGTCGATCCACGTCGTTCAGGGTTTTTCCACTCAGCCGCATGCCGAGGCAGCGCACCCAGCCGGCATTCCACTCATCTTCGGTCATCACTTGGCCGTCGGGCCGGTACCAGGAGACATCCTGCACTTCCGATCCGTCTACTTGCTGGCGCTCGACGCTGGCCGGGCTGATCTTGCGGTCCTGAAAAAACTTTCGGCGATGGAAATTCGGATGCCTGAGCCGCAGATCGATCAAGAAACGTGTGAAGTTGAGCAACGCCTTTTTTCGGTCATCCAGATTCCAGTCAAGCCAACTGATCTCGTTGTCCTGGCAATACGCATTGTTGTTGCCGCCCTGGGTGCGTGCGATCTCGTCGCCGGCGCAGATCATGGGCACGCCTTGCGAGAGCAGCAGCGTAGTGAGCATGTTGCGCATTTGGCGGTCGCGCAGCGCCTGAATATTCGGGTCCTCCGTCGGACCTTCGGCGCCGCAGTTCCAGGAATAATTCTCATTGGTTCCGTCGCGATTGTCTTCCTTGTTGGCTTCGTTGTGCTTTTCGTTGTAACTGACCAGGTCGCGGAGGGTAAATCCGTCGTGCGCGGTGATGAAATTGATGCTGGCCGAAGGCCGGCGTCCATCGCGCTGATAAAGATCGCTGCTGCCGGTCAGGCGGTAACCCAGTTCGGCAAGCTGGCCGTCATCGCCTTTCCAATAGCGCCGCGCCACGTCGCGGTATTTCCCGTTCCATTCTGCCCACAAGGCAGGGAAGCGGCCGACCTGATAGCCGCCTTCGCCGACATCCCAGGGCTCGGCGATCAGCTTCACTTTCGAGAGCACCGGATCTTGATTGATGATGTCGAAGAAAGCCGAAAGCCGGTCCACGTCGTGCAGCTCGCGCGCCAGCGCGGCCGCCAGATCGAAGCGAAATCCATCGACATGCATCTCGAGCACCCAATAGCGCAAGCTGTCCATGACCAGCTTGAGCACCTGAGGATGACGCATGTTCAGCGTGTTGCCGGTGCCGGTGTAATCCATGTAATAACGCGGGTTGTCGTTCACCAGGCGGTAATAGGCGGCATTATCGATGCCGCGGAAGCTCAGCATCGGCCCTAGATGATTGCCCTCGGAGGTGTGGTTGTACACGACGTCGAGAATCACTTCGATATGGGCGCGGTGCAACTCGCGCACCATGGCCTTGAATTCGCCGATTTGCTGCCCGCGGTCGCCCGAACTCGAATAGCGCGCCTCGGGAGCGAAAAAATTCGTAGTGTTGTAGCCCCAGTAGTTGCGCAGACCCTTATCGAGGAGATACTTGTCATCCAGAAAATCGTGCGCCGGCATCAGTTCGACGGCCGTGATACCCAGATTCTTGAAATACTCGATGACCGGGGCACACGCCAAACCGGCATAGGTCCCGCGGAGACGTTCCGGCACCTCGGGATGACGCGCCGTAAAACCCTTCACGTGGACTTCATAAATGACGGAATCGTGCAGCGGAGTCTCGGGCGAGCGGTCGTTCTGCCAGTCGAAATGCGGTGCCGTAACCACGCATTTCGGTACGCCGGCCGCATCGTCTCCCGAATCGCAGCTCAAATCCTCTTGCGGATCGTTCAGCTTGTACGGAAACACGGGATACTTCCAATCCACTTCTCCCGCCACCGCCTTGGCATAAGGGTCGATCAGCAGTTTCGCCGGATTGAAGCGTAGCCCTTTCTCCGGTTCATACGGGCCGTGAACGCGATAGCCATAAAGCTGGCCGATGGCGACATTTGGCAGATACCCGTGCCATATGTGCCCCGTCTGCTCGCGCAATTCAACCGTTTCGTGCTCGTGCGTTCCCAGTTCGCGGAACAGACATAATTCAATCTTGGTGGCGTTTTCCGCGTAAATAGCGAAATTTACTCCGGTTCCATCCCAGGTGGCGCCCTGCGGATAGGGCGATCCGGGCAGCAATTTGGCTGGCATTCTTTCGAGTTCGTTCCCTCCTTAAAGCTCTGAAAGCGAAGATGCTGAAGGGCTGTCTTTGTTTCCTGGCAGATCCCTGGTCCCCGAATCCGGCACGGGTTTTTTACCAGTACTTCATGCCAGCAAATCCGTTCTAGAATAAAAGAAGCGGAAAAGGATGAAAGGATCTTCAGGCTGGGGCGTAGCCCAATGGGGAATTTTCTCGTCTAAAGTGGTGAACCCGTCGCCAACGGCGGAAAGTACCAGGAGAAGTAGATACGTGGCAACCATTAAAATTCACGACCGCGCCGATCAACTGCGGGTCGAGATCGTAGGCAAATTCGCCGGCGAGACCGTACGCGAGGTTGCATCCGTATGGAAAAACGCTCTGCTCGAGAGCGTTCCGCGGCATTTTACGGTAGATATTTCGAGGCTCAGCGGCTATGACGCGGAGGGGCGCAAACTGCTTCGCGACATGTGCCGCCATGGCACCTTATTCGCGGCGAAGACGCCGCTCTCTCTGGTTTTCTTAAGCGAGATTTCGAACGCGCCGCAGCGCCGCCTGGCCGTCGTGAGCGAATCCCGCATATCCAATAGACCGGCTAGCCCGGTCGAAAAGACCATCGCGGAATTAAAGCATTTCCGGGCGGTCGTCGGCCACTAATCAGAACCCCGAGCGTGAGCGAGGGGAGTGGTGCGCCTTCGCTCCGCACCAACATGAAAGCCATTTTTTACCGAGCGGTTAGTCTTAAGATGTGGTTCCAACGCGGACTCATCTGGCTACCCTCGTAGACGATTTCGAGCGCCGCGCAGAGCACATCGCGATTGTGGTGCCGCAAGGCTTGCGTCGGCGCAGGATCACTTATGGCGCGCTCGCCGCTTTGACCCGCCGGTTCGCCGCCGAGTTGGTTTCCCGCGGCATCGTCAAAGGCGACCGCGTGCTGCTCTGGGGCGAGAACGGTCCCGAATGGGTAGCCGCGTTTTTCGGCTGTGTGCTCCGCGGCGTGGTTCCGGTTCCGGTGGATTTCGCCAGCGCCGCCGAATTTGCCCGGCGCGTGGAGGCAGAGGTCTCGCCGAAACTGGTTGTCGGCAGCCGCGAAAAGCTGGCCGCGCTCGCCTCCGCCCAACCATCCATTCCTTTTGAGAATTTCGAGTCAGCCATCGTGCGCGAGCGCGCGGGTGTCATTGATGATTTGCATGAAGATGACCGGCTCCAGATCATCTTTACTTCGGGAACCACCGGCGAGCCGAAGGGCGTTGTACACACGCATCGTAACGTACTGGCTAGCCTGACGCCGATCGAAACGGAGATGCAAAAGTATCTCCGCTACCAGCGCATCTTCCGCTCTCTGCGGATTCTCCACACCCTGCCTCTGAGCCATGTCTTTGGCCAATTCATGGGCCTGTGGATTCCGCCCCTGGTTCCGGCGGAAGTGCATTACGAATCGCGCCTGGTCGCTGCCGATCTGCGTGAGCGCATTCATGATGAACACATTTCGATGCTGGTCTCGGTGCCGCGCGTGCTGGATTTGATCCGGGACGATCTGCTTGTGCATTTCCCCGGGCTGGACGAAAGAATCCAAGCCGCGGGAAAAATGAATGCCTGGTGGCGTTGGTGGCGTTTTCGCAAAGTGCATCGCGCATTTGGGTTCAAGTTCTGGGCTTTTGTCTGCGGCGGCGCAACGTTATCGCCGGGAACGGAGCAGTTTTTCAACGCGCTTGGCTTTCCTGTGATTGAAGGATATGGCATGACGGAAACCACCGCGCTCATCAGCCTGAATCATCCCTTTAAGCTGGCGCGCGGAACCGTGGGCAAGGTGCTGCCCGGACGTGAAGTGCGGCTCTCGGAAGAAGGAGAAGTGCTGGTGCGCGGCGATACCATTTCGAACACCACCTGGCACGGCGGCCAAGCGCAACAGCTCGATTCGGAATGGCTCGCCACCGGAGATCTGGCGGAGATCGACGAGCAGGGCCATCTGCGCTATCGCGGGCGCAAAAAGGAAGTCATTGTCACTGCTTCCGGTCTGAATATTTATCCGGAAGATCTGGAAGCGGCGCTCGATGCGCAGGCGGATGTGAAAGTAGCGACCGTGATGGAAACCCAGACCGATCACGGACCCGAACCTCTGGCCGCGCTGGTGATGAACAATAGCGTCGATCCTGCGGCGGCAGTAGCCGGAGCCAATAGCAAGCTGGCCGATTTTCAGCAGATCCGCCGCTGGGTGCTTTGGCCGGAGCCGGATCTGCCGCGCACCTCCACCGGGAAAGTGCTGCGCCGCGAAGTCGCGCGCCGCATCGCCAGCGGCGAACTGGGCGACGCCGGCGCAGTCAGCGAACCGGGCGAATTGAACCTGGACAGCCTTGGCCGCGTGCAGCTTCAGTCTCAAATCGAGGAGCGGTATGGCATCTCGGTGGATGACGCCGCGCTGCAAAATGTGCGGACGCAGCAAGACCTAAACGAGTTGATTGCGCGGAGACCCGCCGCTCCGGCCGTGACGCGCAAAGCTCCCGACCGTCATATTTATCCGCGCTGGACCTGGAATCCGCTCCAAAACTTGATCCGCAACGCTTTTCAGGAAACCGTTGGCCGCTCCTTTACCTGGTTTCTGGCCAAACCGCGGGTGCGCGTACATACAAGAAACTGGCCGGACTCGCCCATGCTGATCGTTTGCAATCACGTGACTTCGTACGATCCGGCCTTTGTGCTCTATGCATTGCCGCCGCACATCCGGCGCAGAACGGCCATCGCCATGTTCGCCGAGATGCTGCTCGATTTCCGCAAAGGGCGCAACCAGGGGAATCGGATTCTGGATCTGCTAGGGCCGGGAGCCTACCTGCTGATCACCGGCTTGTTCAATGTGTTCCCGTTGCCGCAGCAGAGCGGGTTTCGGCGCAGTTTCCGCCACGCAGGCGAAGCCGTCGACCGCGGCTACAACGTTCTAGTGTTTCCCGAAGGCGAGCGCTCCTGGAGCGAGAACCTGTTGCCCTTCATGCGCGGCTCGGGCCTGCTATGGAAGGATCTGGGTGTGCCCGCCTTGCCCGTGCGCTTGAAAGGTTTGGGAGAACTGGCGCAAGCCCACAAGAATAAGCAGCACGGCAATTGGTTCCGCTCCGGCAAAATCGAAGTCGATGTCGGCGAAGTGATTCCCGCCCAGCCGGAAAAATCGCCCGAAGAGTTGACCGAGATCTTAAGGAAAGGAATCTCGGATCTGTAGGCGCCTCCAGGGCTGCGGCTGCTACCATCGTGGAATACCGGTGAGGTTTATGAAAGGTATTGTTCTAGCCGGCGGCACCGGCAGTCGCCTGTTTCCGCTGACTAAAATCACCAACAAACATCTGCTTCCCGTCTACGACAAGCCGATGATCTATTACCCCATCCAAACGCTGGTCGAGGCGGGTATTCGTGATCTGATGGTCGTCACCGGGGGGCGGAATTCGGGCGACTTTCTGCGTCTGCTGGCGAATGGAAAAGATTTCGGCCTCAAGCACATCAACTACACCTACCAGGAAGGCGAAGGCGGCATCGCCGAAGCGCTCGCCCTGGCCGAACACTTTGCCGACGGGTCCCGCATCTGTGTCATTCTGGGCGACAACATCATTGAAACCTCCATCGCTGAGGCCGTGCGCAGCTTTGAGCGCCAGGAACGCGGCGCCAAAATTCTGCTCAAAGAGGTCGAAGACGCCGAACGATTTGGCGTGGCGGAAGTGAGGCAAGGGCGGATCGTCGGCATCGAAGAGAAGCCGGCGCATCCGAAATCGAACTATGCCGTCACTGGCGTCTACATGTACGACGAGACGGTGTTCGACAAAACGCGGCGCCTGACGCCGTCGGCGCGCGGAGAACTGGAAATTACCGACGTCAACAATGCTTACATTGACGAAGGGACGATGACATTCGGCGAACTCGAAGGATGGTGGACGGATGCCGGAACTTTCGAGTCTCTCCTAAGGGCAACAAACCTGGTCTATCAAACGCGCCGGCAGCAGAGCGAAGCGGTCGCCGTCATGGGAGCCGAACGCAAGTGAGCGTCGCGGTATTGGGCGCTCTCGAGACCGGCGCCGAGATTGCGATCCCGAACGCCGGGCGGGGAATCGGCAAAGTCATTCTATCGCCCGCGAGCCATGATTTGATCGATGGCGTCACCATTCGGCCGTTTCCTCTCTGGCCGGACGACCGGGGCTATTTTCTCGAAATCGCTCGGCTCGGCGAGGGCCTGGTCTCCGATTTTCCCGCGGATTCAACCCAGGTTTCCGCCGCGTTGAATTATCCGGGCATCATCAAGGCATTCCATTACCACAAGCTGCAGACAGATTATTGGGTGCCGGTTGCCGGTCTTTTACAAGTTGCCATGGTCGATCTGCGCGTCGCCTCGCCAACTTACGGTGCAAAGAACACGCTGTATGTGGGAGCGCTGCGGCCGTGGCAATTGCGTATTCCTCCGGGCGTGGCGCACGGATATAAGGTAATCGGCGAGCAGCCTTCGGTATTGGTCTATCTGACCGACCGCACTTACGATCCGAAAGACGAAGGCCGGATTCCGCATGACCACCCGGCGATCGCCTACGATTGGGAACTGCAGCACAAATGAAATGGATCGTAACTGGAGGCGCCGGCTTTATCGGCTCCTGTTTCATCCGCCTGGCTCTTGCCGAGGGCTGGGTGGAGCGAGTCATCAACCTGGACAAGCTCACTTATGCGGGCAACTTGGAAAATCTTGCGCCTGTCAGCGCGGATTCAGGCTATAGCTTCGCGCAAAGCGATATCTGCGACAGCAACGCCGTCGAGGACTTGTTTGCACGCGAAAAGCCCGATGCCGTGATTCACTTTGCGGCGGAATCGCACGTCGACCGCAGCATTCACTCGCCGGCGCCGGTGATCCGGACTAATCTTAACGGTACATTCACGCTGCTCGAGGCCGCCCGCCGGAACCAGATTCCGCGCTTTGTTCACGTTTCGACCGACGAAGTTTACGGCAGTATCGAGCCACCGCATGAGGCCGACGAATCTTATCCGCTGCGCGCCAGCAGCCCTTATTCCGCCTCGAAGGCGGGCTCCGATCTCCTCGCACTGTCTTATTACACAACTTACAAACTGAATGTCTCGGTTACACGCGCGTCGAATAACTACGGACCCTATCAGTTTCCGGAAAAACTGATCCCGCTGATGATTTCGAACGCCCTCGAAGACAAACCGCTTCCGGTTTATGGCGATGGGCAGCAGGTGCGCGACTGGCTCTATGTCGAAGACCACTCCCGCGCCATTCGCGCGATTTTGGAACAGGGCGAGCCGGGCGAAATCTACAACATCGGCGGGAACTGCTCGTTGCCGAACCTGGAGGTAGTCCGGCGCATCTTAAGAGCCCTGGGCAAACCCGAATCACTCATCGCCTGGGTGGCGGATCGGCCGGGACACGACCGGCGCTATGCGCTTACCAGCGAAAAGCTGATGCGGCGAACCGGCTGGAAGCCGCGGATGGAGTTCGACCGCGGCCTGCGCGCGGCCCTCGACTGGTATCGCCAAAATCCCGGCTGGGTGGAACGTGTCAAGAGCGGCGAATACCGCCAGTTTTACGAACTCAACTACGCCAACCGGGCTGTTTAGCTCACGGACGACGTTGAACTCGAAACTGAGCCGGAAGCGTAAGCGACCCGCCCGGCACCCGTTATAATCCCAGTAGAGCGCCTTGTGGGGTGAAAACGTCTCGGCAAACGCTGTCTGCTCTGGAGGAGCTGAGGCAGATTCAATTGCTTGCGCGGCGGTCGCAATCGCCTGCCGAACTGCGCGAATATTTTGAGCGCGTCCAGAGCTTACGCCGCGCCCATCTCGACGATTTCGATCTTCAAGTCGTAATCGCCGACGTTCACGAAGAAGTCGTCGAACGAGCCCGCGCTTTGCGCGACGGCGAAGCGAAACCGGCCCCCGCGGGCGCCGAGCCTCTGGACCCGAAGACTTGGCGACGGGCAACCTTCATCGGCCTTTTTTGCACCTTCATCATTCTTGCCGCTTTCTTTTATCTTGTGCAGGCGGCGCGCAAGAGCAATTTGCTGCTGCCGGCCGCTCCAGCCGCAAGCGCGAAGGCGGCGCCGGCCTCGCAGCCAAAGCCCGCGCCGCCGCCCCACGCCATCCTGCGCCTCTACACCGATCTTGTTCCGGGAACGGTCTCCATCGATCACGGTCCGTCGCAAGATTTGAAAGATGGCGAACTGGTCCTCGACCATCTTGCTCCCGGCCGGCATACGGTTCAGGTTGCGGGGCGCAGCGGAAATGCAGAATTCACTTACGACGTCGCCGGCAATGCCGCGCCCCAAGCCATCGGCGATCCGTCCGCCTCGAACGCCATGGCGGTGCTCGTTTCCACCGGTAATGGCAAAGCGCAGTTGGTGACGAATGCCGACAACGCAAACGTATTGCTGGACGGTCGCTCTGCGGGACGCGCCGGGCCGGGCGGTTTGACCATCGATCGAATCACCCCGGCAGAACACGAGCTCGAAGTCACGCAAGGAAAAGATCGCCAGCGGTTCATTCTGACCTACACGCATTCACCTGCGCTCACTGTTTACGTCAAATCGGATCCCAATACCGGAACCATTGTGCTGGTGACGCACCAGGACAAAGCCGAGGTTTTCCTCAATGGCGTGCTCTACCGGCGGCGCACCTCGCGCGGGCAGCTTCGCATTCCGCTCAAGGCGGGAGAGTATACGATTCGCGTACATAAAGCGGGTTTTATCGATCCGCCTCCCGAGACGGTCAGTGTGAAGAGAGACGAGGAAACGGCGCTTGCGTTTTCGTTGCAACCCGTGCCTCAGATTGCGACGCTTGCCATTCGCGGTGCGCTTCCGGGCACGATGGTTTACGTCGACAAAGATCTGGCGGCCGTGATCGGCAGTGACGGCCAGGCCATCATGTCCAACATCAAGCCCGGCCTGCATGCGATCGTGCTGCGCCGCGAGCAGGCGGTTCCCAAGCGCTTCGAGCGCACATTCCATACCGGCGATGTCATTACGCTCTCCGGCCCCGACGTAATGCTTGCCAAAACCGTTGTGCACGAGCCTTCTACGGCTTTGCCGGTCGCGGCCGCGGCATCCGCGAACACCGTCGCGCCGGACTACAACATCGAGATAAAAGGAGTGCAGGTCCGCAGAGGCGGCGGCTTCGTCCCCTATCGCGTCCCCGGAGTCGCCGGGCATTACAGCTTCATGGCTCTGGCGCGGAAAAGCGGATTCCTGAAACACGCGAAAGTGCAGTGGTACGCCGGCTACCGCGACGCCGGCGACTACGTGCTGTTCACGCTCGACGGCAGACATGCGACGGTTCGCGAAATTCATGCCGGCAAATCGTTCCCGGTCGCGCGCGCGCCGTTTTCCATGGACGCCCGCGAATGGGTGCAGGTTTATATGCAGGTGCAGCCGAAGCGGATCGACGTGCACGTGAAGACGCCCGACAGCAAATGGGTCGATATCGGCGGTCCGCGCGCCCGCCTCGGCCAGGATTTCACTAAAGGCAAAGTCGGCTTCTATATCCCCGGCAAAGACGAGCTGGCGATCTCCGATTTCCGCTTTTCGAACAGATAGACTGGGAAAGCGCCGTGGGCCAGTCTTTTAGGCTGCCGCCGCCGTTATGGGCGGCGCTGGTGGCTCAAAAACGAGTCTCCCGAACCCCTGAATCCGTATTTGCGTATAGATCATCATGCTCCGTTCGCTTCCCGGCGATTTCCGGCTGACCTTGCGGATGCTGCGCAAGCATCCCGGCTTTGCCGCGGTAGCCATCGCGACGCTCGCGTTGGGCATTGGCGCGAACACGGCCATGTTCACGGTTGTCGATCATGTGCTATTGCGCCCGCTCGCCTACCGCGACGCTAACCGGCTGGTTGCGATTCAGGAGAGTGTCCCCGCTTTCGCAAACCTCGCTCCGTGGATTCCGGTGAATGCGCTGCACTTTCTGGATTGGAAAAAGAATGTGCATGCATTCGATGAGATCGCTTTGCTGGATGGCGGAACCGTCAACCTTACCGGTTCGGGCGCACCCATGCGCATTCCCTCGGCCCGCGCGTCCTGGAACTTATTTTCGATGCTCGGGGTTCGGCCGGAACTGGGCCGTCTATTCCTGGGGGAAGAGAATCAGCCAGGGCATGACCACGTGGTCATGTTGACTTACGGCCTTTGGAAACAGCGCTTCGCCGGCGATCCGCATATTATTGGCCGGAAAATCCTGCTGAACGATGCGCCTTACACGGTTATCGGCGTATTGCCCGCCTCCTTTCGCTTTCCCAAGCTCAGCGATCTCTTCGCGATGAGAATTTCCGAAAAGCGGCCGGAAATCTGGACACCATTCGCCTTGACGAAGAATATGCTCGAGGCGCTGGGCGACTTCGACTACGCCTCGATCGCACGGCTCCACCCCGGCGTTTCGCTTTCCCAGGTGAACGCCGAATTGAATATAGAGGAGGCGCGGCTTGCCAAGCAGGCGCCGGTCAAAATTCAGTTTCGCGCCGAGATCGTCCCACTGCGGATGCAGATCACCGGGCGCTCTCGTACCGGGCTCGAAGTGCTGCTGGCCGCGGTAGGTGCGGTGCTGCTGATTGTGTGCGTGAATATCGCCAACCTGCTGCTTGCGCGTGCCATTTCCCGCCGCCGCGAATTTGCCATTCGTGCCGCTATGGGCGCCACCCGGCGGGACCTCGCGCGGCAGATGTTGGTCGAGAGCGGAACGCTCGCTCTCGCCGGAGGCGCGTTCGGGCTGGCCATTGCCTATGCCGGAGTCCGGCTCATCGTCGCCTATGCACCGGTGGCGGTTCCGCGAATGAACCAGGTTCATATCGACGGACCCGTGCTGCTGTTCACGCTCGCGATTTCGATCCTGGCGGCTTTGATCTCCGGCGTATTCCCCGCCTGGGTTTTCGGTAAAGCCGATCCGCAGGAAGCGATGAAAGCCGGATCGAGAGGGACAACCTCCGGCTCCCATGCCGGCCGCCTGCGCTCGGCGTTAATCGCGGTAGAAGTCGGCTTATGCACCGTCTGCCTCGTCGCCGGGGGTTTGCTGCTGCACAGTTTCGCGAATCTGCTCGGCGTCAATAAAGGTTTTCAGCCCGCGCACGTGGTGACTGCGGATCTGAATCTGCCGCAAAAGCGCTATCCAAAGTCGACTCAGCGAACGGCGTTCGTCAGGCAACTTGTGGACGGGGTGGAGCGGATACCCGGCGTGCAGTCGGCCGCCGTGGCCAGCCATCTGCCGCTCTCGGGAGCGGGCGGGAACAACTTGATCTATCTTCCCGGTGTGAATGTCCCGCTCACGCAGCGTCCTCTCGCTGATATCCGGCCTAGCACCCCTGCTTACTTCCGCACCATCGGGATTCCGCTTCGAGCGGGCCGAATTTTCGCCAGAGCGGATGGCAAGCATCTGGTTGCAGTGGTCTCCGCCAAAACCGCCCTGCGGCTATGGCCGCGCGAAGACCCGATTGGAAAGCTTTTTCGCATCGGAGAAAATACAAGACCGACAGTGCGTGTGGTGGGTGTGGCCGGCGACGTGCATGCCGAAAGTCTGAGCAAAGCGCCAACATTAACAGTTTACGTGCCGTATTGGCAAAATACCCGGACTTCGCCATCCCTAGTAGTCAAGACCAAAATGAACCCTTCAAGGATTGGCGCGGAGATCCGAAAGCTGATTCGAACTCTCGATCCCGAAATGCCCATCCCGCAAATCAGCACCATGAACGAACTGGTCTCCGATTCCCTCGCCCAGCGCAAATTCCAGTTGGAGCTGATCCTGCTCTTTGCTCTGGCCGCCATCCTGCTCGCCGGCCTCGGCATTTACGGTGTTATCTCTTATTCGGTTGCCCAGCGCACAACCGAAGTAGGGATCCGGATGGCGCTCGGAGCGCAGGTATCCCATATCCGCAGCCTCATCCTGCGCCAGGGCCTCGCGCCAGTTTTGATCGGCTTAACGATCGGGATCGCCGCATCGTTTGGGGTAGATCGCTTGCTTGCCTCGCTTCTATTCGGCATTTCTCCCACCGACCCGCTTGCCGTAACCGGAGTCATCGTCCTGATCGCCGGAATTGCCGCCTTCGCCGCCTACTTGCCGGCCCGCCGGGCCACCAGGATCGATCCGGCCATCGCATTACGTTACGAATAGTCCGGGCAGGGAATAGAACCCCTGGTACTCCGGCTTGGGAAACGAAAGTAGCGAATTCGAGTCTACTTCCCTTAAGCTGAAGTTTAGGAGGAGGTCCGCAAGATGGATTTGCATCGCGTATCTCGTGTTGTGTTTCTAGGTCTGGCGGTCACCGGATTGTGTTTGGCCCGACACCCCGTCATCATCATCAATGGCGATCCGCCTGATCCGGTTAGCATTACCGGTCCGACTTTTTCATTTGTGGCGGACGACGACGGCGGCGGCGATTTCTCTTACGTCAACGACACCGGCCAGGCATGGTTTAGCCTCAATGTTTTTTTCAATCTCCCTGACCTGGAAACGATCACCTACGTTCCGGGACCGTTTTTATCCGACACCCCTTCGATCACAAACGGCCCCAACGGCTCGTTCAACTACGACGTCCTCTTCGGCCCCGTGCCCGGAGCCATTGCGCCAGGGGAAAATTTCTCCATCGATCTGAGCGGCTGGCCGGCAAACCAGCAATTCAACGCTGCCGTCAACGACGCCCCCGAACCGGCAAACTGGGGCTTGTGCGGTTTGGCATTTGCGGGAGCGTTGCTTTGGGGTTGGCGCCGCCGCTATTTTTGCCCCAATTCCGCTGCGAAAACCTGAAATTTCCGCATCGCCACGACCTGCTTCAGATCGGGATCGGTGCGCGCGTCGGCCACCGAATAGCCGTTTTTCAAAGCCTGCTCCAGCGTGTTCAGCGCCTCGGGCAAGCGATGATTCTTGGCCTCGATCACGGCCTCGTTATACATCAGGTCCTTATCCGCTCCGTCGATGGCGCGGGCGCGTTCGATGAGCTCTAGCGCCTTCACGTTCTCGCCTGTTTGGGCATAGGCAAGCGCTAGGTTCTGCAGCGCGCCCGTGTCCTTCGGGTTCACTTCCAAATCTTTGTATGCCAGTTCAATCGTCCGTTTGCATGCAGTGGCCGCTTTCGCCTGCTCTCCGGTCCGCTCGTAGGCGCCGGCTAGATTTAGAAACGCGGTCGCCTGGTTCGGATTGGCTTGAACCGCCTTTTGATACATCGCCACCGCGTCCGGATAACGGCCCAGCGAGTAATACGCCGACCCGAGGTTCGAATATTCGTCGTAGGAAGGCGCCAGCGCGATTGCCTTTTCAAATTGCGGGATCGCCTCCTTCCAGCGCCGCTCCTGCTCGTAAATGGCGCCCAGATTGTTGTATCCCGAAGCGTTTTTCGGATTTAACTCCACTTGCCGCTGGAACTCCTTCAATGCATCGTCGTTGCGGCCTAACTCGAAGTAGGCTACGCCTAACTGCTCATAGTTGAACCAGTAATAAGGATTGATCTCGACCGCTTTCTGAAAGGCGGCTAGCGCGGGTCCGCTCTGGCCTGCCGCCAGATACGCTTTGCCCAGGCGAATATAGCCAACGTCCGAATTGGGCGCGAGCGCCAGCGCACGCTTGATCTCGGCGACCGCCTCGGTATTCCGCCCGCTTGCGGTATACACGCTGCCGAGGGCGAAATGCACTTCGGGCAGATTCGGATTGCGGCTGCTCGCTTCCTGTGCGGCAGTCAATGCTTTCTCGGCCCAGAAGCTTTCTTTGGTTAGTTTGTAAGTCAGCAGGCTGGCATCGGCCACGCCGGTCCACGCCAGCGCAAAAGAGGGATCTTGCGCGCATGCCTGCTGAAACAGTTGCAGCGCCTGGGAGGCGGCCTTTGCGTCGCGGTGGTTCTTGAGAATATCGCGGCCTTTCAAATACAGATCGTAGGCGGCGATATTCTGTGTCGGCGCCATGGTTTCTCTTGCGCGATCCTCGCTTGTCGGCGTGATGCCGAGAGCACCGACCACCTGATTGCAAATGTCCTGCTCAATCGTCAATAGATCGCCGCGCATGCCCGGGAACGATTTACTCCAGATCGTCGTATGCGTTCCGACGTTATCGATGGCCACAATCACTTGCAAGCGGTCGCCTTGGCTCTGCAGCGTTCCGCGAACGACCAGATTCGCGCCCACCTGGCGCGCAATCGCGCCTTCCGGCTTGCTCAGATCCACTCTTTCCAGCGCCGGTGGGGAAATCGGATGCACCCCGTTCAATGCAAACAGCCGGTTCGTGATCGCGTCCGCAACCCCCTCCGCTTCGTACTTCAGATTCGGGTCGGCGCTGAGCGAGCGAAACGGGAGAACCGCGACGTACTTGCCGGTCTTTGGAGGCACGGGCGTGCCGCGGAAATGAACGATCGCAAACGCGAGCACCGCGATCGCGGCCGCTGCCACCGCGGCTAAGCTCCAAAGGTAAATGCGCGGCAAGCCGCTTTTCCCCTGCACCGCCGGCGGCGCGAGCGCCTGCAGCACTTCTCGCGCGCTTTGATAGCGCTTCTCCGGATCGCGTTCGAGACAGCGCAGGATGGTTTGCGCGAGAGATTCGCTCAGCGCCGGATTCGCCAGCTTCGGATTTTTCGGCGCCTCGGTCACGCGCCGCATCATGGTCTGAAACACCGAATCGCTCGCGAACGCGGGCGCGCCGGTTGCCATCTCGTAGAGAATCAGGCCCAGCGAGTAGATATCGGTGCGCCGGTCTATCGGCTTGCCTTCCACTTGCTCGGGAGACATATAGCGCGGGGTGCCGGCAAGCTGCATGGTTTGGGTTTCCGGCACAGCGGTCGCGGTTTGCGCCAGCCCAAAATCGCCAATGCAGGCATTGCCGCTTGCGTCGACCAGTATGTTTTGCGGCTTCAGATCGCGATGAACGACGCCCTCCGCATGCGCCGCCTCCAGTCCTTCGCAAAGCTGCCGGCCCAGAGCCAAAATGCGCTCTTCGGGCATTGGGCCGCACTCCCCAATCAAGTGGCTCAGATCCTGGCCCTCCACCCAAGCCATGGAGATAAACCGCAGCCCATTGGCCTCGCCCAGATCGTGGATGCGCAGAACATTGCGCTGCGAAATGCGGCTGGCAAGCAGGATCTCCTGCTTGAGCCGTTCCAGCGATCGCGGATCGGCGGTCAGCTCCGGCCGGATGATCTTCAAAGCCACCGTGCGGTTTAGCTCCAGGTCGGTCGCACGGTAAACCACGCCCATGCCGCCTTCCCCGGCCTTGGCCTGAATGCGATAGCGCGAGCCGAGCAGGACGCCGGGCGCGAATCCTTCCGCCGAGGCAAATGTGCGCCGGGCAGGCTCGGCGTTCGGATGCTCCAAGTCGTAGGCGATCTCGGCCGCGCTTTGATAGCGCTCGGCGGGATCCGGCTCCAGGCAACGCATCGTGATCCGCGCCAGCCAGTCGGGAATAGAAGGATCCACCGATTGCACCGGCGCGGCGCGCTCTTGTGTGCGCCGGAACAATGTGCTCACCATGCTTTCGGCGGCAAACGGCAGTACTCCGGTGAGCAGCTCATACAAGATCAGCCCCAGCGAAAACAGGTCCGAGCGGGCGTCGATCTGCTCGCCTCGCGCCTGCTCCGGCGACATATAATCGGCCGTGCCCACGATCATACCCGTGCCCGTGATGCCGCTCTGCTCCAGCGTCCGCGCCAGGCCGAAATCCATGATGCGGACCTGCCGCTGCCGGTCGAGCAAGATGTTTTGCGGCTTCAGATCGCGGTGAATCACGTCTTCGGCGTGCGCCGCCTCCAAGCCGGCACAGATCTGCTTCCCGATTCCCGCCGCTTCTTCCGGCAAGAGTTTTCCATACTCGCTCAGGATGGAGCGCAGATCGCGTCCGTCGACGAACTCCATGGTGATGAAGCGGAGCCCGCCGGAAACGCCGAGATCGTAAATCCGGATGACGTTGCGGTGCGAGATCTGGCGCGCTAGCAACAGTTCCTGTTTGAAACGTCGAATTGTGGAAGTGTTTGAAGCGAGATCGGGCCTGATCGTCTTCAGCGCGACCACACGGTCCAGTTCCCGGTCGCGGACTCTATAAACCGCCCCCATGCCGCCGCGCCCCAGTTCGTCGAGGATTTCGTAGCGATCGGCAACGACCTCGCCGCACGCCAGCGAGAGGGAACGGAACTCACCACCGCTGCCGGCGCCTTCGGACGCGACGGTAGCTTGAGAAGGCGAACCAAACCCGCTGCTGCACCGGCTACAGCGTTGTGCGTCCTCCGGGTTCAAGGTCTGGCAGACAGGACAAATCGGCGTACTTTCCTAACTCTATCGCACTGTTTAGGACGCGAAAAACCTGCTGCATATCCGAGCCGAGCGTAAGCGACCAGAGTGGAGCTACGTGGGGTCAGCCTTTCAGGCTGCCGCGCCCTCTCCAGGGCGCGCAGGCAGACGTACCACGTTTTGACTCGCTTAAGCTCTGCTAACCCACCAGATCCAGCGCGCTCTGCGCGGTGTCGTCCATCACCTCTTGCGCCTTGACATCTGCCGCAAAATCGTTCCGCGCCTCCAGCAGGGCGATCATCTCTGCCGATAGATCTACCGAATCGGCGCCTTCGCTGTTTGCCGGAAAAAGCGCAATGCGCGAGGCGGCCTGCCCCACCTGTTCCTGAGCCGCCAGCATGCCGCTAAGAGGTGTCGTGTACACGATCGCTTTACTCATCGGCAGAAACCTGCCGGCGCTTGAACCCGAACTTGCAGAGATACACTGGCCTCATGCGTCTTCCGGCCGATCTTCGTTTCGTCGGTCGCAGCCTTTTGCGTAACCCGGTAGTAGTCGCCGCGGCCGTGGTGTCGCTGGCGCTTGCGATTGGGGCGAATACCGCGCTGTTTACCATCGCGAATCAAGTGCTGTTGCAGGCGCTGCCTGTGAAAAATCCCGAGCGGCTGGTCACGTTTCAGTGGGAGGGTCAGTTCATCGGCGGAAGCAATCGGGGCTTATATCAATCGTTTTCCTATCCGGCTTATGCCGATCTGCGCGACAGCAATCCGGGCGTGTTTTCGGGTATGGCGGCGGAGTATCAGGATAAAGTCGATGTTCGCGCCCAGGGGCCTGCCCAGCGGGCTGCGGCGGAACTGGTTTCGGGCAATTATTTTCAGGTCCTGGGCGTTGAACCGGTTATCGGTCGGATGTTCACCTCCAACGACAACAAGATCAAGAACGGCGAGCCATATGTCGTGCTCAGCTATGAGTTCTGGCAGCGGCGCTTCGGAGGCAATCCATCGATTCTGAACCACACCATCGATATCAACAGTCACCCGATGACTGTGGTCGGAGTGGCGCAGCGCGGTTTCCAGGGTTTTCAGCGCCTGAGTCCGACAGACGTTTTCGTTCCCATGATGATGAAGACGGCAGTCACGCCGACCTGGGACGACCTGGCGCGCCGCAACAGCATCTGGTTGCACATTTTCGGCCGGCTCTCGCCGGCCGTCTCCGCGAAGCAAGCGGCCGCCGCGCTGTCGGTGCCGTTCCATCAAGTGCTCGAAAGCGATGTGGCGGCGACCGGAAGGAGCAGCAAGTTTGCGCGCCGGTATTACCGGGATACGCTCTCCTTCGTTCCGGCGGCCCAGGGCGTAGGGTACTTTAAGCAGCTCATTGCAAAGCCGCTGTACGTGCTGCTGGGGATGGTCGGCCTGCTGCTGCTCATCGCCTGCGTGAACATCGCGAATCTTCTAATTACCCGCGCAGCGGCCCGGCAGAAAGAGATCGCGATCCGGCTATCGCTCGGCGCGACGAGGGCTTCGCTGATGCGCTTGATCCTGATAGAGAGTTTGTGCATCGCGATCGCCGGCGGGGTTTTGGGGCTGCTGCTGTCGGTTTGGCTGGCTCAAGTGCTGGTAGGCTTCCTGCCTTCCAGTAATCCGGCGATCGCGATCCAAACCAGTCCCGATGGAACGGTGCTGGCGTTTACAGCCGGTTTGAGCATTCTGACGGCTCTATTGTTCGGCTTGATTCCAGCATTGCAGGGTACGCGGCCTAGTGTTGTGCCCGCGCTGAAGAACGACGCCTCTTCGGCGTCGGCTTCGATGGGCCAGAAACGCTTGCGGCGGGCGTTGGTTTGCGCTCAGGTCGCGCTGTCGCTTGTATTGCTGTTTGCTGCGGGGCTTTTTGCGAAGAGCTTGCGCGATTTGATGGGCGTGAATACTGGCATGAATGTCTCGCACGTGGTGGAGTTTACGATTGATCCTTCGCTGCACCGCTATACACCTGAACGAGCTCGCGAGCTCTTTGGGGATTTTCAGGCAAAGATCCGGCATATCCCGGGAGTTGTTTCGGCAAGCGCGGCTGCCGTCCCGCTCCTTGCCGGCAATGACTCGCAGAATACTGTTCACGTCGAGGGTTATCGGCCGCACCCGGGAGAAAGTACGCAGGCGGGCTTTAATGCCATGCTTCCCGGGTTTTTCACCACTATGGGCGTGCCACTCATGGCGGGCCGCGGTTTCTCTAAGAGCGATTCGGTGGGCACCCCTCTCGTTGCAATCGTTAACGAAGCTTTCGTGAAGCGCTTTGTCGAACATGGCAGCCACTTGGGCCTGCATTTTGGTTTCTGGGGCAGCGACGCCATGCCATATAAGATCGTTGGCGTCGTCCGCGACGTGAGGGCAATCGACCTCAAGCAGAATGCCATGCCCTGCACTTATTTCCCTGCGTTGCAGGATGAAAATCCTTCCAGTCTGACCTATTACGTGCGCACGGCACAGGACCCGAAAGCCCTTACGCAATCTATCCGAAAGGTACTGCGCAGCCTGGATCCCTCGCTGCCGATGTACCAAGTCAAGACGGTGCAGGACCAGATCGATCAAACGCAATTCATCGAGCGGCTTTTTGCCTGGCTTTCGAGCGCATTCGGCATTCTGGCTACGCTGTTGGCCTCGGTCGGGTTATTCGGCATCATGTCTTATTCCGTAGCGCGGCGGACGCGGGAGATCGGTATCCGGATGGCGCTGGGCGCCGAGCAGAGGGAGATTTTCCGCATGGTGATGGGCGAAGCGCTTCTGTTGGCCGCAATCGGCATTGTTGCTGCGGCGCCGCTGATCTACTGGGCAGGTAAAATTGCTTCTGGCGAAATCTTCGGCGTTCGGACGGACGATCCGTTTGTCATTGCAGGAGCGGCGTTCGTGATTGTTGCGGTTTCCGCTCTGGCCGGATACCTGCCGGCGCGCCGGGCGATGCGCATCGATCCTATGAAAGCGCTGCGGTACGAATAGGTCAGCCGCTCGCGTTACCAAGCCAAAATCTCGAGTCGTGGAACCAGTGCGAAGTGCGCATCTCTGGTTGCCAGCGGCAAATCGTATTGCCTCGCTGAAGCCGCGATCCAAATGTCATTTCTCGGGGATGGGTTTGCCGGCTTGTGCGAGTTCGGCTTTGACCTGCCCATACTGCTCGGCGGTGTTTTGGTCGGGAAGCAACAGGGTGGCGGCCGTCAGAAATGCACGAATTTGCGCCAGCGATTCCTCGCGCCGCCGCGCTCGCTGCGCACCGAAGTAGAGTTCGCCTGCGACCACAAGAGGCACGTAGGTCATCGGAATTGGAAATGACAAGAGCCGTGGACGCAGGCTTTGATCGCCTCGGATGTAATCGATAATGATGCTGGTATCTAAAAGGACACTACCAGCTCTGTTCATCGATTGTTTCGCAGCCCTTTTCGATAGCTTCTTGCATCGCTTCGGCGTCCTCCTGCGAGAGACTTCCGAAGGTCCGGGCGAGAATGGCTTCGCGCTCCGTCTGGCTGAAGGGTTTGAGGCGTCTGATGAAATCCGCTGCTACCTCAAGTTTTTCGGGCGGCAGAGACTTTAAATCCTCAACGATAGCTTCAAAACCGCTCACGATTTAAAGGTACACCAGGACAGCATGGGTGGTCTCGGCCAGCGGTTCGTCAGTGGCTCACTTTCTACTCGTTCCGCAGCGCGATCATGGGGTCTAATTTCATCGCCCGGCGGGCGGGGATGTAGGTTGAAAGCAGGGCGATTGCGGCGAGGACCACGGCGACAATTACAAAGGTCAACGGGTCGGTCGGTTTCACGCCGTAGAGCAGGCTCGCGAGCAATCTGGTTGCGCCGAAGGCAATGACCAACCCGGCGGCGATGCCCCAAACCGCCGGTGTCATGCCCTGCTTGAGAACCAGACGCAGCAGATCAGGCCGGTCTGCCCCCAGAGCCATGCGGATGCCAAACTCCTGCGTCTGCTGTTCGACCGAATACGACATCAGGCCGTAAATGCCGATGGCCGCGAGCAGCAGCGCGATGCCGGCAAAGATGCTCAGCAGCAGCATATTGAAGTCCTGACGCGCCGTTTCGCTGCCCAGCACCTGGTCCATGGTGCGCACACGAGAGATGGGCATCTGCCCGTCTACCGCTTGGATCTCGCGCTGCACCGCCATGCGAAGCGCGTTGGGACCGGCCTCGGAACGAATCGCCCAGGAGAGCGGGATCGTGCTATCCGCCAGTTGGGTGATGCCATCCGGGACCTGGCTTTCGGGAATATACATCACGCCCACGTCCCGATTCGCTAAGCCCGTTTCGCGGACATTGCCGATGATTCCAACGATCTGGCGCGGGTGGTCCTTGAACTGCGGCCCGATCCCCTTGCCGATCGTGATCACCTGGCCGACGGGATTTTCTTTCGGCCAATACTTCTTGGCCATCGCGAGATTGATCAGCACCACCGGCGGAGAATTGGCTTCATCGCGCCGGTTGAACAACCGGCCCCGCAGCAGCGGAATTTTGAACACCTTGAAGTATTCCGGAGACACCGAGCGCCACTGTTCGTCTCCGCTGAAGCGCTGTCCGGCCTTGAGCGGCTTTCCGGCGATATCAAAAGGCAAATCGACCTCGTTCGTGGTCGGGAGCACAATGGCGGTCGCCGCGGCCTGGACCCCCGGAATAGCCTGGATGCGGCGGAGGGCTTGCATGGTGAAGTTGTGAACCTTCGCGGTCGTCGAATAGCGCCCACCAACGAGCGAGGTTTCGATCGTCAGCACATGGTGCGGATCGATTCCCGAGTTCACGTTGCTCAAGCTGGCGAAGGTCTGGATCAACAGCACGGCGGAGATGAGGAGCACCAGCGCGAGAGCCATTTCGCCCGCGACCAGCAGTTTCCGCACCCGGTGCTGATGGCGCCCGGTCGCCGATCTGCCGCTCGATTCCTTCAGCGCCGAGGCGAGGTCCGGATTGGAAATCTGCAGGGCGGGGAAGAGGCCGAACAGGATTCCGGTAACGAACGCAACACCCACGGTAAATGCCGCGATGCGCCAATCAAGAACCGAGAGCACGCTCTGCGCCTGGCTCGGGTCGGTCAACCGCGGGATGTCGCCAGGGACTAATGCCAGCAGCGCGCGGACACCCCAAGCGCCGAAGAGAAATCCCACCACGGCTCCCGCGCCCGCCAGCAGCACGCTTTCGGTGAGCAGTTGGCGCACGACGCGCCAGCGGCTGGCTCCCACGGCCGCGCGAATCGCCAGTTCTTTCTGCCGCGCCGCCGCCCGCGCCAGCAGCAGGTTTGCCACATTCGCACAGGCGATTAGCAGCACCAGTCCAACCGCACCCAGCAAAATGAAGAGCGCGGTTTTCACATTGCCCACCAGAGAATCGCGCATCGGGACGACCGCGACGCTCTCGTTCTTGCCCATATTGTTTGGATAGAGCCGGCGAAAGCGCTCGCCAGCCAGTTTCATTGCGGCGCGGGCCTGCTCAATCGTTACGCCCTGCTTCAGGCGCGCTGCTGCGGCCAGATAATGTCCCTGGTTGGTGCTGTTCGGATCGGCCTGGAGCGGAATCCAGATTTGAGCCGGAGGATCGGGAATGAAATGCGGCGGCATGATGCCGACCACCGGGTACGGCTCGCCATTCAGAATGATGGTCTTGCCGAGGATGTGTGGATCGCCGCCGAATTGGGACTTCCAAAGCGAGTCGCTGATGATGGCGGCTTTGGGGCCGTTCGGCAAATCCTCGTGGGCGGTGAAGGTCCGGCCGCGGGCGGGGAGGATGCCGAACACCTTGAAATAGTCTTTCGAGACGTGTACGCCTTTGACCTGTTCCGGGAGGCCGCCGGTGGAGAGGTTGAGTCCCGGGCCGCCCTGGTCGTAAAGCGTCATGGCCGAAAAAACAGTGTTATTGTGCCGCCAGACCATGTATTTCGGGATGGAATTCGAATAACCGACCCCGCCCGGATACTTGCGTCCCAAACGCATGATGCGGCCGGCGTCGGGATAGGGCAGCGGCTGTAGCAGGACTTTATCGATAACGCTGAAAATACCGGTATTCGCGCCAATGCCCAGCGCGAGCGCCGCAACGGCCACTGCCGTGAAACCCGGACTTCTCCGCATCATGCGCAGCGCGTGGCGAAGATCGGCCAACAGAGATCCCATAAAGCGGTATACGCAATTCGGCAAACCGGAGTTTGATTTTTATTTATGCATTCGCGGCTCATTCACAATAGGTGCATGAGCCAAACGCGGATGGAATCCGACAGCATGGGCCAAATTGCGGTTCCGGCCGAGCGCTATTGGGGCGCGCAGACGCAGCGCTCGCTCATCCATTTCGATATCGGCGAAGACCGGATGCCGCCGGAGCTGATTCACGCCTTCGGCGTGCTGAAAAAGGCTGCCGCATTGGTCAATCGCGATCTGGGAAAGCTGGACGAAGAAAAGACGCGGCTCATTACTGCCGCGGCCGATGAAGTCATCGCCGGAAAACTGGACCGCGAATTTCCGCTGCGCATCTGGCAGACCGGCAGCGGCACGCAAACCAACATGAACGCAAACGAGGTGATCGCGAACCGCGCTATCGAACTGGCGGGCGGCGCCCGCGGCAGCAAGAAGCCGATCCATCCGAACGATCACGTGAATATGTCGCAGTCCTCGAACGACACTTTCCCCACGGCCATGCACATCGCGGCGGCCGGGGAGGTGGAGCGTAAGCTGATCCCCGCCGTTACGGAACTGCGCAACGCATTGGACGAAAAGGCCAAGGCCTTTGCAGACGTTGTAAAGATCGGCCGGACGCATTTGCAGGATGCGACGCCGCTCACTGTGGGACAGGAGATGTCGGGCTGGGTCGCGCTGCTCGACCGCGATCTCGGGCGGATGCGGCAGGCGCTCGACGGGCTTTTCGATCTGGCCATCGGTGGCACTGCAGTCGGCACCGGATTAAATGCTCATCCCGAATTCGCGGAACGCGCGGCGCGGAAGATCGCCGAGCTGACCGGTCTGCCCTTTCGCTCGCATCCGAATAAATTCGCCGCGCTCTCGGCGCATGACGAACTGGTTTATGCGAGCGGCGCGCTGAAGACATTGGCGGCCTCGCTGATGAAGATCGCGAACGATATCCGCTGGCTCGCCTCCGGGCCGCGCTGCGGTTTAGGCGAACTGACGATTCCCGAAAACGAGCCCGGATCGTCGATTATGCCGGGTAAGGTGAATCCCACGCAATGCGAAGCCATGACTATGGTGGCGGTGCAGGTGTTCGGCAATGACGCGGCGATCGGCATGGCCGGCTCGCAAGGCAATTTCGAGCTGAATGTCTTCAAGCCGGTTATCATTTATAACTTTCTGCACTCAGTTCGGCTGCTTTCGGACGTCTGCCGCAGTTTCAGCGAGCATTGCGCCCGCGGCATCGCAACAAACCGCGAGCAACTGGAACACTATGTTCAGAATTCGCTGATGCTGGTGACGGCGCTGAGTCCGGTGGTCGGCTACGACAAAGCGGCCAAGATCGCACACACCGCGCATGTGGAGCATTCGAGCCTGCGGGAAGCGGCGGTAAAGCTCGGCTTCCTTTCGGCCGATGAATTCGATCGGTGGGTCAAACCGGAACAGATGACAAGGCCGGCCGATACGCCGTCCTAGACCTCGAGAGAGGCATAGTACTCGCCACCCGTGTCCGCATCGCGGCTACCAGCCGCGCCCGCCGCAAGGGCTTGTTGGGTATAGACCGGTTGGAGGCGGGAGCGGGCCTCTGGATCGCGCCTTGTGACGCGGTGCATACGATTGGAATGAAAATTCCAATCGATGTTGTGTTTCTCGGCAGGGATCACAAAGTCAAGAAGATCGTCCCGCATCTCAAGCCATGGCGGATTGCGGCGTGTCTCACGGCATCGTCGGTGCTGGAACTGGAGGCGGGCGCGGCGGAACGTGCACAGCTTCGGGCGGGCGCGCGCTTGCGTTTCGAAAAGGCGTAAACCTTCGACTCATATAGGCCGATGAGTGAGATACGCATGCCTCTGGCAATCGTCATTCTGCTTCTCGTGCTGGCGCTCGCTGCCGGCTGGTTCGACTTACGCTTCCGACGCATTCCGAACTGGCTGAACCTAAGCGGCGCCATTCTAGGAATTGGCCTGAACGCGCTGCTCGCGGGCGGTTCTGGAGGCGTCGATTCTCTCTTCGGCATTCTGTGCGCCTTTGCGGTGTACGTGCCGCTCTTTTTGCTGCGAGCGATGGGGGCCGGCGACGTGAAGCTGATGATCGCTATCGGAGCTATTGCCGGGCCGCGCAACTGGTTCGAAATTTTCCTGGCATCGGCGCTGCTTGGGGGCGTGGTGGCGCTCGCCCTCGCCGTTGTGAAACGCCGGCTGCGCCAGACCTGCGGCAACACCGGAACTATTCTGCTTGCGCTGTCGCACGGCATGCTGCCGTTCCATGCCGATCCGAAGCTCGATGTGCAAAATGCCGAATCGTTGCGCATGCCGCACGGGACCGTAATCGCGGGCGGAGTGCTGATTTTCTTGGCGCTTCCCTTAGTCCATCTGTCCTAGGAGGGTGGGCTTTAGCCAGCGCGGGGCTTCAGTCCCCGCAAGCGTAAGCGACCTGGATCTGGTTCTCACGAAAATCCCCCATCAGCCGATTAGGAAGTACGGGGTAAAGCAGTACCGGTCTATCTATGCAAGCAGCGGCACTACAGGAGTGGAATCGAAGCGAGGCCAAGAGCAAAACCCGGCTCTTGCGCCTGTTTCCGTCGCTGACCGATTTCGCATTTCTCTTTCCGCTGGCAATCATCTTCGGCTTTTTGAAGGGCAGCGGCATGCTGTTCGCCGATGGCGACACCGGCTGGCACATCCGCACAGGTCAATGGATTCTCGCCCACGGCACGGTGCCGAGATTCGATCTGTACTCGTATACCAAGCCGCACCAGCATTGGTTCGCCTGGGAATGGGGCTGGGACACGATCTTCGGCGGGATCGATCGGGTTGCCGGTCTGGCCGGAGTGGCGTTTGTAACGATTGTTCTGCTCTGCCTCATTTCGGCGCTTCTCTTCCGGCTGGTGCGGTGGCAATGCGGCAACGATCTGGCGGCGCTCGCGTTTACCGGACTGGCCATGCTGGTCTCCACCATGCACTGGCTGGCACGGCCGCACCTGGTGTCCTGGCTGTTCGCTCTGATTTTCTTGCACGTGGTGGCGCGAGCCGAAGCGGGCAACCGGCGCTTGTTGTGGTGGCTGCCGGTGCTGACGATCGCCTGGACCAACCTGCACGGGGCGTTTTTCGTCGGCATCGTCATTCTGATGGCGAGTGCCATCGGCAGGGCGATCAAGGGTCTTAGTTTTGCCAAACGTGCCCCCTGGCGGGCCATCTGTGCGAGCGCGGCGCCTTATCTTTGGTGCGCCCTTGGATGCCTTGCGGCAACTTTCGTCAATCCTTACGGCTGGCGCTTGCAGCGCCACGTGTTGAGCTACCTCTTCGATTCCAAACTCCTGAACCATATCTCCGAATTCCAGTCGCCTGATTTCCACAATCCGTCGATGATCTTTTTTGAAATTCTCCTGCTGCTGGGTATCACATCGGTTGTGTGGTGCTGGCGCAGCAAGCGTTACGCGGCGGCGATCCTGATCGTGGCCTGGGCGCATCTGGCGCTGGTCTCGGCGCGCAACATGCCGTTTTTCGTGTTTTTCGCTGCGCCCGCGGTGGCCGCGATGGTCTGCGATTGGGCGCGGCCTCTCCAGGGAAAAGCAGCCGATACGCTGCGCGAGATTTCGCGCGAACTGCGTCCGATGGAGCGCGTCGAGCGGGTTTACTTAGTTTCCGGTCTGGCCGTGTTTGTGGTGGCTTGCGGTCTCTTATTCCATTTCCCGAAATGCGACGCGCGTTTTTCTCCTAAGCGTTTTCCGGTCGCGGCAGTTCCGGCGCTCGAGGCTGCGCACGTATCGCGCCTGTTTACCACCGATCAGTGGGGCGATTACTTGATCTACCGGCTGTATCCGTCGATCCGCGTCTTCATGGACGGCAGAAGTGATTTCTACGGGCCGGCGTTCATGACCCGTTATCTGCACTTGATCCATGCACGCTACAACTGGCAGGCCGAATTGCGCCACTTCGGAGTAGATGCGGTCCTCGTATCGCCGAAGTGCGCGCTGGCGGCGGTTTTGAAAGAAGCGCCCGGGTGGCATGTGCTCTACGACGATGGGCAGGCGATTTTGTTCCAGCGCGCTCGTGGAGTAAGCCTTCGGCCTGCCATGTCGCCGCCCGTGGCGACATCGGCGGCGGTGGCAGGCCAAAGGCCTACTCCACAACCCCCAACGATATTTCAGGCTGAGAGGAGCTTGCAAACCGGCAGGCCAACCTCCAAATTCACCATTAGTTACGAAAGGAGTAATTCATGAGTATTGCATTGTTACAGCAGTTTTGGCAGGCGGAGGACGGGCAGGACATGATCGAGTACTCGCTTCTGCTTGCCTTGATCGCGCTGGTGGCGATCACGATCATGAGTCAGATGGCACCCGACATAAAGTCGATCTGGCAGGGCATCAGCAAACAGGTGAATGCTGGCGCCAGCGCTGCAGCGGGGTAGTCGCTAAGGGCAATAAGGCGAGAGCCGCAATCTCAACCGGGATTGCGGCTCTCTCATTCATACCATGAATAGACGTCTCATCACCGTTTTTGCCTTCGCGCTGCTGGTCGCGGGCGCGACGAGTTTTCTGGTGTACCGCCTGCTTCTGGCGCATGTTTCCGCGCCGGTTGCTCATGCGCCGGCGCCGAACAAGTTGCTGGTGGCGGCGCACGATCTGGAGGTCGGCGCGCTCATTAAGGCCGGCGATGTGCGCCAGATCGAGTGGCCTGGCCCCGTCCCGGGCGATGCCATTACCAAACGCGAGGATGTGGTGGGCCGCGGTGTGGTCGAGCCGGTCTACCAGGGCGAGCCGTTTTTTGCGGGCAGTCTCGCCCCCAAAGGGGCGGGTGCAGGCCTCGCTTCGACCATCCCCATGGGCATGCGCGCGGTAGCTCTGCGTGTGGACGACGTGGTGGGCCTGGCGGGTTTCGTGCTGCCCGGCATGCGCGTCGACGTTTTGGTTTCGGGCAATCCGCCGGACGTTAATACCAGCCGCACCGGGTCGCTTTGCAAAACGGTGCTGCAAGACATCGAAGTGCTCTCGGCGGGACAAAGAATCAAGAAGAACATGCAAGACAAGCCAGAATCCGCACAAGTGGTGAACCTGCTGGTGACCCCGGATCAGGCGGAGGTTTTGAGTTTGGCGAGCACGAAGACGCGAGTTCAGCTCGTGCTGCGCAACCCGCTCGACACCAAAAAGGTGACGACCGATGGAGCCTCGGTGGCGGCTCTGTTCGGCAAACCGGCGCCGGCCCCGCGGCCGGCGGTGGTGAAGGCCCGGCCGAAACCCCAGGTACAGACGGCGGCCGTCGAAGTTTATACCGGGGTAAAGAAAAGCGAGCAAGTATTCGATATTCCCATTGGGACCAGACGATGAGATCGCCGCTTACGCTTGCTTTAGCCGCCATGCTGGTTTCTGTTGTGGGGCAGGCCGTTAGCCCGCACGGGGCTGCCACCCCCGCTACCTCGTTTCAATTGCACAGTTCGGGAACCCTCACCGTGATGGTGAACAAATCCATGGTGCTCGAACGTCCCGAGGGGCTGAAGCGTATTTCGATCGCCAACGGTTCCATCGCGGCGGCGGCGGCCTTGAGCACCACCGAAGTACTGCTCAACGGAATACAGCCTGGCGAAACCACGCTGCTGCTGTGGAGCAGGAATGGAAAGATTTCGATGTACGACGTGCAAGTGCTGGCGAGCATGGCGAAAATCGATCTGGTTCGCGCACAATTGCGCCAGGAAGCCGGTCCGAAGGCTACGCTCACGACCGACGGTAAGAGCGTCTTCCTGCGCGGCAAGGTCGCCAATCTGAATGTCGCCGATCGCGCCGAGGCCATCGCCGCAACCCTCGGCAAAGTCGTCGATCTGCTGCTCGTGCCCACGCCTGCGGCAAAACCGCAAATTCTGCTGAAAGTGCGCTTTGCCGACGTGGACCGCAGCGCGGTGAGCCAACTGGGTGTCAACCTGTTCGGCAGCGGGACCAAAGGCGTCGGTTCCAGCACCACCGGGCAGTTTGGCGGCGCTCCTTCGCTCAGCGCCAGCGGCAGCCCGCCCGGCCTCTCCGATCTATTGAACATTTTTTATTACCGCCCCGATATCGGCGTGGGCGCGGTCTTGCAAGCGCTGCAGGCGAAAAATCTGCTCCAGATTCTGGCCGAACCTAACCTGCTTACCGTCAGCGGCAAGCCGGCGAGTTTTCTGGCCGGCGGCGAATTCCCATTTCCGATGCTGCAAGGCGGGGGAGCGGGCGTGGGGCAGATCACGATTCAATTCAAAAAGTTCGGCATCCAGCTTAACTTTCTGCCCACAGTCACTCCGCGCGGAACCATTCATCTGGTGGTCACTCCGGAAGTCAGTTCGCTCGATTACGCCAACGGATTGAACGTCAACGGCTTCACCATACCCGGGCTCGACACCAGACGGGTGCAGACTCAAGTGGAACTCGATAACGGCCAGAGTTTCGTGATCGCCGGGTTAATGGACAACCAGACGGTCCAGAATTTGAACAAAATACCGGGATTCTCGGACATCCCCATCTTGGGAAAACTGTTCCAGTCGCGCTCGGTGAATAAGAGCAAGACCGAACTGCTGGTAGTGGTCACGCCGGAGATCGTGGAGCCGATTCCGGCGGGACAAAAGCCGCCTTCGATTCCGATGCCAGTGCCGTTTCTGAAAGGAAGCAAAAATTTCAAGCCGCAGAATCCGGAGCCGGCCGCGGACCATCCGGCGGCGCCTTTGCCACGGCGCACCTGGGTTCCGGTCGAAGAGTTGAAAGCTCGTGAGGCCAGTCTCGCGGCGGCTCCCACGCCGGGCGAGGCGGCCGGAGGATTGGGGCCGGCTTCCGTAAGCATGCGTCCCTGATCGAATGCTATGAGCGCCGCAAAACTATTGGTTTTCTTGCACGACGGAACGCTGCGCTCGGAAGCGCTCGAGACCTTACGTTCAGCCCCGCATCCGATCCCGTTTGCCACCCATGAATCGGACTGGAACCTGCTGCTCGAACGTGTCACCAAGACACGGCCTGAGGCGCTGGTCATAGACCTTGCGGCGGTGCCCGATATGACGCTCGCCATGCGCCAACTGCGCTATGCAGCGCCGCGCATCAAAGTCGTCGTGCTGCACCCGGTGCCCGATCCGCAGATGATCCTGGCTGCGATGAGGGCGGGCGTCAATGAATTCATTCATCCGCCGCTCGACGGCACACTCTGTCAGGCGCTCGAGCGTATTTTGAGTTCTGCCGAGATCGAAATTGCTCCCGCCGCCCATGGCAAGCTGATCGGTTTCCTCTCTGCCAAAGGAGGCTGCGGCGCCACCACGCTCGCCTGCCATATCGCCTGCGAGCTGCAAAACCTTACCAGGAAAAAAGTGCTTCTGGCGGATCTCGATTTCACCTCGGGTCTGGCGGGATTTCTGATGAAAACGCCGAGCTCGTATTCGATCCTCGACGCGGTGAAAAACCTCGCGCGCCTCGACGAGAGCTTGTGGAAAGCCATGACCGCGAAGTACCGGACCGATCTCAGCGTGCTGCCCGCGCCGGCTTCCTATTCGCGCTGGGATCACCCCGACGAAAACCAGCTTCGCCAGGTGCTGCATTTTACGCGCACCCAGCACGATTGGGTGGTTCTCGATCTCGGCCGCAGCCTGAATTCCATTGCAACCGCCGTGCTCGAAGAACTCGACCAGCTTTTTCTCGTATCCACGCTCGAAGTGGTCGCGCTCCATGGACTGAAGAGCATCGTCCACGGCTTGTTCGAACAAGGGGAAAAGCTGCAGCTCGTGATGAACCGAACGCCGAAGACGATGGACATCAGCATTCAGGAACTGGAAAAGCTCTTGGGCCGTTCGCTCTATGCCGCACTGCCCAACGACTATATGGGCTTGTATCAGTCGTATTCGAGCGGGAATCTGCTCGATCCGAATAGCCGGCTGGCGCAGCATTTTTCGCTGCTGGCGGCGAAAATCGCCGGCGTATCGGCCGCCAAGCCGAAGAAGAAATTTTCGCTGTTTTGATGGAGAGTTCCTAATATGACTGCTGACCTGGAAAATTGTGGAGCAGGCCTTACGCCTGCCATGCCGCAAGAACAGGCCAAAGGCCTATTCCACACAGAAGTGTAGAAGCCCCACGATGATCGCCGAACTGACAAAGAACGAAACACGCCCGGGGGCGGGCCGGGATCCCGCCGCGCAGGTTTATCAGGACCTGAAATTCTCCATCCACCGAAAGCTGCTCGAGCGCATCAATCTCGAAGCCGTCTACGCGATGCCCGGCGAGCGCGTCCGCCAGGAAATCCGTCCCTCCATCGCGGCGCTGGTAAACGAAGAGAAGACCCCGCTCACCCTCGGCGAAAAAGACCGGCTCATTGAAGAAGTGCTCGACGAAGTCTTCGGGCTGGGGCCGCTCGAACCGCTGCTGCGCGACCGGACCGTTTCCGACATCCTGGTGACCACGCCGCGGCTGGTCTATGTCGAGCGCCGCGGCAAACTTGAGCGCACCGATATCGAATTTAAAGATGATGCGCACTTGCTGCGCATCATCGAGCGCGTGGTCTCGCGCGTCGGGCGGCGCATCGACGAGTCCTCGCCCATGGTGGACGCGCGTCTGCCCGACGGCTCGCGCGTGAACGCCGTCATTCCGCCGCTCGCCGTTGATGGACCGCTGCTTTCCATCCGCCGTTTCGCGGGCGATCCCTTACAGCCTGCCGATATGCTGCGCAATCTGGTGCTCACCGAGGGCATGCTCGAACTAGTGAAGAACTGTGTAAAGGCGCGGCTGAACATCGTCATCTCGGGCGGCACCGGCGCCGGCAAGACGACCTTTCTCAACATGCTCTCCGGATTCATTCCGTCGAATGAGCGCATTGTCACCATCGAAGACGCCGCCGAACTCCAATTGCGGCAGGCGCATGTGGCCCGGCTCGAGACGCGGCCCGCCAATATCGAAGGCAAAGGCGCCATCACCCAGCGGCATCTGCTCATCAACGCTCTGCGTATGCGCCCGGACCGCATTCTGGTCGGCGAGGTCCGCGGCGATGAAGCGCTCGACATGCTGCAGGCGATGAACACCGGCCACGATGGCTCGCTCACGACTATTCACGCCAACAGCCCGCGCGACGCCATCAGCCGCATGGAGGTGATGATCAGCATGGCCAGCTCCAATTTGAATCTGCGCTCGATCCGCCAGCAAATCGCCTCGGCCATCGATCTGTTTGTGCAGGTCGCGCGGCTGTCGGACGGCTCGCGCCGCGTCACCCATATCACCGAGTGCGTGGGCATGGAAGGAGACCTGGTTACGACACAAGAAGTTTTTCTCTTCGAACGTACCGGGCTGACTGCGGAGGGCCACGTCACCGGACGCTTCCGCCCTACCGGAGTGCGGCCCAAATTCAGCGAACGCCTGAAGGCGGCCGGTATCGAATTGGGCCCGCAAGTGTTCCAGAGCACGGTGGAAGTCCGGTAAACGCGATGGCGATCGTCCTGGTGGTTTTTGTTCTGGTGTTTGTGGCCGCGCTGTTTGCGGTCGGCGCCGGTCTCTCGTTTGTGAAGTCGCGCCAGAAGCAGCACATTCGCTCCATGCTGCGCACGGCCGAGCATACGCCGCGAGTGCACAGGACACCGGCCGCCGAATTGCTGCGCCCGCCCGACCCCGAGGACTGGCTCAGAAAACTATTTGCGCGCTTCCGCTTCATGCAGCGCCTGGAATTGATTCTGGAGCAGTCGGGCAAGAACTGGACCGTTGGCAAGCTGATCGCTCTCTCCCTCGCCGTCGCGGCCGCCGGTTTCGTGATCGGCTTGAAACTTCCGCTTGCGCTTCCCGCGGCGATCGCGGCTCCGGCGGCCGCCCTCATTGCGGGCTCGCTGCCGTTTCTGACCGTCTGGCGCCAGCGCGCCAAGACCATCGCCGCTTTCGAAAAGCAGTTTCCCGAAGCGCTCGATTTTCTGGCTCGCTCCATGCGCGCCGGGCACGCCTTCTCCATCGCCCTCGAAATGCTGGGCACTGATTCCCCCGATCCGCTCGGTTCCGCTTTCCGCCGCATATCGAACGACCTGAAACTGGGGGCCAGTCTCGAAATCGCTCTCAAGAAGCTGATGCACGCGGTTCCGCTGCTCGATGTGCGGTTTTTTGTCTCGAGCGTGCTGCTGCAGCAGGATACCGGCGGCAACCTGGGCGAAATCCTGAATAAACTCGCGCATGTCATTCGCGAACGCTTCCGCCTGAAGGGCGCGGTGAAGGCGGCGAGCGCGCACGGCCGCATCACAGGCCTGGTGCTGTTCTTGATGCCGGTTGTGGTGACCTTCCTTCTCATGGTCACGAGTCCGGTCTACCTGAAACAGCTTTGGGCCGATCCGGTCGGGCGCGTGATGGCGTATGCCGCCATGGGCGGCCAAGTGGTGGGCTATTTCGTTATCCAAAAGATCGTGAACATTAAGGTATGACCATGGCGATTGTAGCCGCGCTGGGTATCTTCGTTGTGCTTGTCGGAATTGTGGCGGTGTTTGGCTATGCACATTACGTCAGGCCGTCCCGATTCCTCGATCAATTGGCGGTACGGGAAGTCGTGGTGGCGCCGATCGAACGGGCTGCCGCAACGACAGAATTCTCGCTGGCCTCGCTTCTGGAGCCCATTGGCAAACTGCTACCGGTTTCTGCACAGGATGCGGCGGCATGGAAGGACAAGCTGACCGCCGCCGGGATTCGGTCTTCGTCGGCGCTCGGCGTTCTATACGGCGCGAAGCTCGTGCTCACCGTGGTTCTCGCGCTTACTGCCGTGCTGGTTCGCGACCGCTTGTTTACGGAAGGTCTGATGGGCGTGTTTGCGCCGTTTATCGCGGGCGCCGCCGGATACGTGCTGCCTGGGATGATCCTCGAGCGTCTGGTCAAGCGCCGCCGCACCGCGATTCGCCTCTCGCTCGCCGATGTGCTCGATTTGCTTGTGGTGTGTACCGACGCCGGCTGCGGGCTGGACCAGGCGCTCGTCAACGTGGCGCGCGAACTGAAGGAAGTGCATCCGGCGATTGCCGAAGAGCTGACGATCGTAAATATGGAGATGATGGCCGGCAAAAGCCGCGCTGATGCGCTGCGCAACCTGGGCCTGCGCAGCGGCGAAGAAGAGCTCAAGAAGCTGGCCGCGCTCCTGGTGCAGACGGACCGCTTTGGCACCAGCATTTCGGAAGCCTTGCGCACGCAATCCGATTTCATGCGCGTGCGGCGGCGCCAGGATGCCGAGGAACGCGCCGGGAAGGTGGGCGTGAAGCTCGTGTTTCCGATTTTTTTCTTTTGTCTGCCGTCGTTGCTCGTGGTTACTGCCGGGTCCGGCCTGCTGCAGTTGTTCCGCAGCTTATTGCCGGTAATGAATGCGGGCCATTAGGATAGATCCGCTCAAAAAGAGCGCTCACTGAATCAGCGCGGCGCTGATTTGCGGTGTGATGGGCGGCCCGGATGGCGTCGCTCGGGGATCCATCACGAGATCGTCGTTGCCGTTTAGACTGACTTTGTCTGCAACCATCATGAACTTTTGGCTCGATCCGGGATAATCTCCGGAATTTCCCTAAAAGGAAAGCTGATTATTCCGGAAGTAAGCGGCTCCCGTAAGGCTCGTCTGTGTGTTGCCATCAATTCTGTTTGTAAAGCCTGAGGGAGCGTTCCGGTCTTCAAAGAAAAGAATGCCCTGCAGCGGCCCGCTTGTA
>DASVGP010000238.1:0-10530 GCA_036379475.1 Bryobacteraceae bacterium
GTGCCGGAGCTAACGCGTTAAGTATGCCGCCTGGGGAGTACGGTCGCAAGGCTGAAACTCAAAGGAATTGACGGGGGCCCGCACAAGCGGTGGAGCATGTGGTTTAATTCGACGCAACGCGAAGAACCTTACCTGGGCTCGAAATGCTGCAGACCGCCGGCAGAAACGTCGGCTTTCCCGCAAGGGACTGTAGTATAGGTGCTGCATGGCTGTCGTCAGCTCGTGTCGTGAGATGTTGGGTTAAGTCCCGCAACGAGCGCAACCCTTGTCCTGTGTTGCTAACCCCTTAAAAGGTGCACTCTCAGGAGACCGCCAGCGATAAGTTGGAGGAAGGTGGGGATGATGTCAAGTCATCATGGCCTTTATGTCCAGGGCTACACACGTGCTACAATGGACGGTACAAAGCGGCGCGAACCCGCGAGGGGGAGCAAATCGCAAAAAGCCGTTCTCAGTTCGGATTGCAGGCTGCAACCCGCCTGCATGAAGCTGGAATCGCTAGTAATGGCGTATCAGAACGACGCCGTGAATACGTTCCCGGGCCTTGTACACACCGCCCGTCACATCACGAAAGTGGGTTGTACTAGAAGCCCGCACGCCAACCGCAAGGAGGCAGCGGTCCAAGGTATGACTCATGATTGGGGTGAAGTCGTAACAAGGTAGCCGTAGGAGAACCTGCGGCTGGATCACCTCCTTTCTAAGAGAGAAAGTGGCTGGAGTCACTGAACCAGATCTCGAATCTGAGCCGGAAGCGTAAGCGACCGGTTGAGTAAGTGGCAGCCTTTCCAGTCCAAATCCGTATCCGGATCTCCACTCGAAAGTTTTTGACGTGCTTCTGGTCGCGCGTGCTGGTCACGCGTGGCTGCGTCCAATCGGCCTCGATTAATATCGAAACTGAGCCGGGAGCGTCAGCGACCGGTTCGGCTTCCAGGGGCTGTAGCTCAGCTGGGAGAGCGCCTGATTTGCATTCAGGAGGTCGCCGGTTCGATCCCGACCAGCTCCACCAGTTACTGCGAAGCTGGCAGCCGTCAGCTTGAATCGGAGCCGGGAGCGTGAGCGACCGGTTGCTGAAAGCTGATCGCTCAAGGCTCAAGCGGGCCTGTAGCTCAGGTGGTTAGAGCGCACCCCTGATAAGGGTGAGGTCGGTAGTTCGAGTCTACCCAGGCCCACCAGTAATACGGAGCCGGAAGCGCAAGCGACCGGTTTCCAAAGCTGTCAGCCATCAGCAGTCAGCTATCAGCCCAAAAGGCTGTTAGCTGAGCGCTGAAAGCTGAATGCTTTCCCTGGATGAGGCGGCGTTTTTCAGCCAGCCGAAGACTCCAGCAAGGTTCTTTGAAAATTGAATAGCAATTGACGGGCAACTACAAGTTGCAACATGCCGCTGCGAGACCAATATGCAGCGGTGGCGCCGCCCGGCTTCAGAACCCCGACCGTGAGGGAGGGGACTCGGGAGCACGGGCGAATTGAGAGAAAACTCAGAACGTAGAGTTAATTTTATGGTCAAGCTACTAAGGGCATGCGTGTGGATGCCTTGGCGCAAGTAGGCGATGAAGGACGTGGCTAGCTGCGATAAGCCTCGGGGAGATGCAAGCAATCTGTTATCCGGGGATGTCCGAATGGGGAAACCCAAGCCAGGCAACTGGCTTACCTTCCGGTGAATTCATAGCCGGCTGGAGCGAACGGGGGGAAGTGAACCATCTCAGTACCCCTAGGAAAAGAAAACAATAGTGATTCCGATAGTAGTGGCGAGCGAATTCGGAATAGCCTAAACCGTGCGATTCGAAAGGAGAGCGCGGGGTTGCAGGACCACAAAGAATAAGGATCGGTTGCGGCGGCAACGTCGCAGGCGGGCCTTATTCTAACGAGGTATTAGGAAGGCGTTAAGAGAACGGTCTGGGAAGGCCGGCCAAAGAAGGTGACAGCCCTGTATCTGAAAATGCCATCCTAGCTTCAAGTGGCTCCTAAGTACCGCGGGACACGGGAAACCTTGCGGGAATCTGCCGGGACCATCCGGCAAGGCTAAATACTCACTTGCGACCGATAGTGAACTAGTACCGTGAGGGAAAGGTGAAAAGAACCCCTGTGAGGGGAGTGAAATAGTACCTGAAACCGCATGCTTACAAGCAGTGGGAGGACTATGGCGCTGTGGTCAAACACAGCGCAATGTCTGACCTCGTGCCTATTGAATAATGAGCTGGCTAGTTAGTCTCAGTGGCAAGGTTAAGCGAAAGCGAGCCGTAGCGAAAGCGAGTCTGAATAGGGCGCTCAGTCGCTGGGATTAGACGCGAAGCGGGATGATCTACCCTTGGCCAGGATGAAATCCGTGTAACAGCGGATGGAGGTCCGAACCGGTGTTGGTTGAAAACAGCTCGGATGAGCTGAGGGTAGGGGTGAAAGGCTAATCAAATTCCGTGATAGCTCGTTCTCTCCGAAATAGCTTTAGGGCTAGCCTCGTATGGTCCGTCTTGGTGGTAGAGAACTGATTGAACTAGGGGCCTTTCCAGGTTACCGAATTCAGCCAAACTGCGAATGCCAAGAACGAGTAATACGGGAGTCAGACGGTCAGGGCTAAGCTTGGCCGTCAAAAGGGAAAGAGCCCAGACCATCAACTAAGGTCCCCAAGTACATGCTAAGTGGGAAAGGAAGTCGAGTTCCAGAGACAGCCAGGAGGTTGGCTTAGAAGCAGCCATCCTTTAAAGAAAGCGTAATAGCTCACTGGTCGAGGGACTCGGTGCCGACAATACAACGGGGCTCAAGCATGTCACCGAAGTTATGGATTCAGAGAATTTCGATTCTCGGAGTGGTAGGAGAGCGTTCCTGGCTGGGATGAAGGTATACCGAGAGGAGTACTGGACTGCCAGGAAGTGACTCTGCCAGCATAAGTAGCGAAAAACCAGGTGAGAACCCTGGTCGCCGAAAGTCTAAGGTTTCCTGAGAAAGGTTAATCCGCTCAGGGTTAGTCGGGGCCTAAGGTGAGGCCGAAAGGCGTAGCTGATGGACACACGGTTAACATTCCGTGACTACGTCCGTTCGATAAAGACCGATGGGGAGACGCACCAGAACGGTCTGTCTGCGAGAAGGGTCAAAGACAGATCCAATGAGATCCGGAAAGGTAAATCCGCCGGGTCGTGTGCCTGGAAAATCCTCTAAGGAGAACGGCTGTACCCGTACCACAAACCGACACAGGTGGACGAGATGAGTATTCTAAGGCGCTCGGGTGATGGAGTTGCGAAGGAACTAGGCAAATTAACCCCGTAACTTCGGGAGAAGGGGTGCCCGCTTCGGCGGGCCGCAGTGAAACGCGTCAGGCGACTGTTTAACAAAAACACAGGTCTCTGCAAAGTCATAAAAACGACGTATAGGGGCTGACGCCTGCCCGGTGCCGGAAGGTTAAAGGGAGAGGTTAGCCGCAAGGCGAAGCTTCGAACTGAAGCCCCGGTGAACGGCGGCCGTAACTATAACGGTCCTAAGGTAGCGAAATTCCTTGTCGGGTAAGTTCCGACCTGCACGAATGGCGTAACGATCTGACGACTGTCGGCGCGCTCCGCCCGGCGAACTTGTGGTTCCGGTGAAGACGCCGGATGCCCGCCACTAGACGGAAAGACCCCGTGCACCTTTACTATACCTTTGCAATGAACTATGGTGCGTTCTGCGCAGCATAGGTGGGAGGCTTTGAACTCAGGCTCTTGGGCTTGAGGGAGCCAACGGTGAGATACCACCCTGATCGTACTGTGGTTCTAACTTCCTCCCGTTATCCGGGAGAAGGACATTGCAAGGCGGGTAGTTTGACTGGGGCGGTCGCCTCCTAAATTGTAACGGAGGCGCTCGAAGCTTGGTTCACGCTGTTTGGAAATCAGCGGTCGAGTGCAAAGGCATAAACCAGGTTGACTGCGAGACCTACAAGTCAAGCAGGTGGGAAACCAGGACTTAGTGATCCGGTGGTTCTGTATGGAAGGGCCATCGCTCAACGGATAAAAGGTACGCCGGGGATAACAGGCTGATCGGAGTCAAGAGTTCATATCGACGCTCCGGTTTGGCACCTCGATGTCGGTTCATCGCATCCTGGGGGTGCAGAAGCTCCCAAGGGTTAGGCTGTTCGCCTATTAAAGCGGTACGTGAACTGGGTTCAGAACGTCGCGAGACAGTTCGGTCCCTATCTGTGGTGGGCGCAGGAGATTTGAGGGGGCTTGCCCTTAGTACGAGAGGACCGGGGTGAACGAACCTCTTGTGATTCAGTTGTCGCACCCGCGGCATAGCTGAGTAGCGAAGTTCGGTCAGGATAAGTGCTGAATGCATATAAGTACGAAACCTTCCCCAAGATGAGATCTCCCTGAAGAGCCGTGAAAGACGATCACGTTGATAGGACGGATGTGTAAGCGCAGTAATGCGTTGAGCTTACCGTTACTAATAGCTCGTTTGGCTTGACCATAAAATGAACCCTGCGGTTTGGGTTTTCTCTCAGTTGTCCGTCAATTGCTATTCGCCCAATTTCGGGTGATCCAAGCGAGAGGGTCCCACCCGTTCCCATCCCGAACACGGAAGTTAAGCCTCTCAGCCCCGATGGTACTGCATGCGCGAGTGTGTGGGAGAGTAGGACGTCGCCCGATTAAAATCGAGACCCCGGCCAGGATTCAAACTGGCCGGGGTCTTCTCTTTGCTTGCTGCTACTCTATGGCTAGGCGCCTTAGAACCCCGACCGTGAGGGAGGGGGCCGCCTCTCCCCGGAAACAATCCCATGGACTTGCACAAGATGATCGTTGAGCTTCAGGCCGAACGCCAGCGCCTCGACGAAGCGATCGCGGCTTTGGAACGCCTCTCGGCCGGCAAGCAGTTCCGCCGCCGCGGCCGGCGCCCGCGCTGGCTCGCCGAGGAAATCCAGCGTCAATCCTCCGCCGAAGGCGAAAGCAAAAAGGCTGACCGCTAGCTAATCGTCACGTATCGCATTCCCGCCCGCATCAGTTTCTCCCGGTCCAGGGCGTTCCTTCCGTCCAAAACAAATGGATGCCGCATCTTTTTCGCAAGCGATTCCCAATCCAGATCCCGGTATTCGTTCCATTCCGTCACTAGAACCAGCGCATCGCAGCCCTCCGCCATTTCGCTGGGTGCCTCGCACAAATGTACGGCCATCCCGTCGTGCTCGTGCCGGAAGCGCTCGCAGGCGATCGGATCATGCGCCTTCACGCGCACGCCGCGGTCGATCAGCTTTTGCGCGATCTCGATCGCTGCCGCTTCCCGCAAATCATCCGTATTGGGCTTAAACGCCAGCCCAAGCAGTCCGATCGTCCGGCCTTTCAGAATCTTCAGCTCGTTCAGCAGTTTTTCGACCACGCGGTCTCGCTGGCGTGTATTGATGGTGCGCGCCGCTTCGACAATTGGCATGTGCAGCCCATACTCGGCCGCGGTCGCAATCAGTGCCGAAGTATCTTTCCCGAAACACGAGCCGCCCCATCCCAGTCCCGCATTCAAGAAGCGCGCGCCGATTCGCGAATCGAGCCCGATGCCTCGCGCGACTTCGGTAATGTTGGCGCCCACGCGCTCTGCCAGCAGCCCCACTTCATTGATGAAACTGATTTTCAGCGCCAGAAATGCGTTCGCCGCGTATTTGATCAGCTCCGCCGAAGCCAGATCGGTCGAAAGCAACGGCACCGCGCCCACGGTTTCCGGCCGCGGTAAATAGGTCGGCGCAACGAACGTCTGGTCCAGGATCGGCCGGTAGAGCGTATACAGCAGTTCGAGTGCGCGAGGTTCGTCGGCGCCGATGACGATGCGGTCCGGATACAAACTGTCGTGCAGCGCCGTACCTTCGCGTAAAAACTCAGGATTCGAAGCCACCGCGAACTCCACCGCGGCGCGGTCCGTGCGCTGCTCACAAGCCTCGCGCACCAGCGAATCCACCCAATTGCCGCTGCCGATCGGCACCGTCGATTTATTTACGACAACGGTAAATTCGCCGTTGAGATGCTCTCCGATGGCCCGCGCCGCTTTCGAGAGATATTCCAGATTCGGTGCGCCCGAAGGCGTCGGCGGCGTTCCGACGGCGATAAAAACCACATCCGCGCCCGGAATGGCTTCCGCGTAGTTGACGGTGAAGTTCAGATTGTGGCGCGCTTCTTCGAGCAGTTCGGCCAGGCTGGGTTCGTAAATCGGAATCGTTCCCGCACACAACGCCCCAATCTTCGCCGCATCGGCGTCAAGACACGTCACCTCATGTCCCACAAACGCCAGACAAACGCCCGTGGTCAGACCCACGTATCCGGTTCCAATAATGGCTATTTTCATTTAGCTGCATCGTAGCGTAGCAGACGGACGCCGGCGGGCACAAAGCTTGTATTTCCCTGAAAAACGCATTGACCGCCGCCTCAATGCCTCGTTTTAGCAGGCCATGTAACAATGCTCATGTGATCGAGACTGTTCGCCCCGGCGCTTCGGCCCGCAATGCCCGCGTCGCTATTTTTGATTTCGATGGCACGCTCTCGCTCATCCGCTGCGGATGGCGCGATGTCATGATCCCATTGTGCGTCGAGCAGCTCGCCGCGCTCGAAACCGGCGAAACCGAAGCCGCGCTCACCGATGTCGCCGGCGAATTTGTCTGGCGGCTCACCGGCAAGGAAACGATTTACCAGATGATGGCGCTGGCCGATGCCATCCGCGAGCGGGGCGGGGAACCGCTCGAACCGCGCACGTACAAAAAAATGTACCTCGACCGCCTCTGGCTCCTCATCCGCAGCCGCATCGAGGGTCTGCGTAGTGGGCGCGCCGCTCCCGAAGCTTATTTGGTTCCCGGCGCTCGCCACATTCTGGGATCCCTCCATGATCGCGGCATTCGCCTTTTTCTGGCCAGCGGTACTGATCATGCTGACGTCGAAGAAGAAGCGCGGCTGCTCGGCGTCGATGACTTTTTCGACGGCCGCATTTTTGGCGCCCAGGACGATCTGAGCAGCTTTTCAAAAGCTTTGCTGGTTCAACAGCTTGTCTCGAACGCCGGATTTCGAGCCGATGAATTGCTCGTCTTCGGCGACGGCTATGTCGAAATCGAAGAAGTGAAAAAGGCGGGCGGAACCGCCGTCGGTCTCGCAACCGCAGAGCCCGAATGCCGCGCCGTGGATGCCTGGAAGCGTAGCCGCCTCATTCAGGCCGGCGCCGATTTCATCATCCCCCATTTCCTCGATTCCGAAGCCCTTCTAGAGACCCTATTCACCGCTCCCGTGCTAGCCGAGTAAAAATTCTAATTCTCCGGTTACTTTCTTGCTGGGGAAAGCATCCTAGGGACATTGAGAGGTATTAATCTTGACGCCCGTAGTAAATCTAAATCCGATTTTGCCGAAAGTGCTCTTAGGCGACGATCATCACCTCATTCTCGATGCCCTCAGAGCCATGATGGGCAGGGAATTTAACGTTCTACCTGTCGACAATAGTCAAGCCTTTATCGATGCGGTAGAGCAATTCCATCCCGATGTTGCCATTCTCGACGTCAGCATGCCTGGCGCGGATGGATTCATCACCGCCCGCAAGGTCCTGGAGCGGCAGCCCGGATTGCCCATCGTTTTTCTCTCCATGTATGCCGATTCCAGCTACGTCGATCAGGCGGCGCAAGTGGGCGCGAAGGCCTATTTGTCCAAGCGCCTGCCCGCCGGGGAACTGATCTCCGCCGTTCACAGAGTGCTCGCCGGCGATACGCTGCTCCAGCCCTCCTTCGGCAACGGCGCTTCGGCTCTTGTTTCCGGCAAAGGAGACCTGACGGCTCGCCAGCGCGAAGTGCTTCGCCTGATTGCGCTCGGCTGCAGCGCAAAAGACATCGCCAACCAATTGAATATTTCCGTGCGGACTGCCGAATTTCACCGTGCCGCCATTATGCAGCGGCTCAGCCTGCACTCGACAGCCCAAATGACCCGTTACGCCATAGCGCATAGCATGGCCTGATTCCATCCGGGCATCAGTTCATGTAGTGCCGTCGTTTTTGTGCCCATTCCAGGCGCGCTGTCGCGTGTTGAGAGCAAAGGACCGCGCGGCTCAGATTGCGCTCGTAGTCCTTAACCAGCGCAGCAAATGCGGACAGCGCTTCCTTGGGAGTGGCAAACGCGCATTCCTCCCACTCGCCATAAAGCTCGATCTTGAGAATCCAAGTATTCATGAAAGGATCCCTCCGGGGAATCGGTCCACAGTGCGGCTGATGCGGACGCAACAGCAACTCGCTTCGCAGAAGAACTGCGTCTCTCTTGCGTTCAGACTGAGGACAATCTCCATGTTGCACCGGAATGGAGCGTTTCAAAAGTTGGGAAATCTTCTGGTAGTCCTGGGGGTAGCGGTGCTGGCGGCACTCGTGCTGCTGCCCGTTTGTCGTGCCCAGCAGCCCCAAACGCATGGAATTTGGTTCGACCGCGGAGCTAAGCAGATGATGCGGTCGCGCGATGTCGCCTTCTCTTTGAACGCGGCGCAGGTCCTGGCGGGAGAAGAGCAGCTCGCCGCGCTGGCGCTAAAGCAGTCGGACAGCCCGGCCGTCAAGCACTTCGCGAAGCGGCTTGTGGCCGAAAACGGGAAGATTCGCAAGGACCTGGATGCGGTCGTCGCCCATATGCGCCTCGTGCTTCCGTACAACGCTACCCAGCAGACGCTCTCGCAGCGCGGCGATCTCCTCAAACTCTCCGGCCCAAACTTCGATAGCGCGTTCTTGGCCGACCTCCTGACCGATACCGGCGAAAACGTATCTTCCTATCGAAACGAAGCGCATAAGGGCAAGGATGCCGCAATGAAATCGTTCGCGGCGCGCACGCTCCCGCTGCTGCGTGAGCGCTTGGATGCCGTCAAATCCCTGCGCGCTTCAGAACCCCGACCGTAAGGGAGGGGGCTGCCGGCGAATTGGGTGCCGGCTGACCGCCTCTATACACCTCTGCCGCGCACGGCGCGCGAGACCAGACTGATAATAAACAGAATGATGAAGATGACAAAGAGGATCTTAGCGATCGTGGCTGCCAGCGCGGTGAGCGCGCCGAACCCCAGGATCGCTGCAATGATCGCGATGACCAGAAAAACCACAGCCCAACCTAGCATTTGTTCACCTCGTCTTCCATTCGCGGCGCCTTCACTCGCGCAGCCACCTATTTGATTCATTCCAGGTAGCGCCTGTTTCCTTCTCCGTGGCAGTCCTACCGGTACCGTGCATGATGGAAAGCATGAGAACGCCGGCCCGATGAAAACACTGGCAGTGGATATCGGCGGGACCAAATTTACGCTCGCGGCCTTTCAAGACGGCCGCATGCTGGCTCGCGAATCGCGCCTTACCGACCGCGGGCGGGGGCCGGAAGGAATGCTGCCCGCGATGGAAGAGATCATCCAAACCTGGCAAACGAAAACCGGTTTTGTTCCGGATCGCTGCGGCATCGGCTTCGGTGGCCCGGTCGATTTTCCGTCGCAGACCGTCACGCTCTCTACACATGTAGGCGGCTGGGAACGCTTCCCGCTCATTGACGCCCTGCGCCGGATCGCCGGCGGCGCTCCCGCCATTATGGACAACGACGCGAACGCCGGCGCGCTCGGCGAGGCGCTCTACGGCGCCGGCCGCGGGCACGATCCGCTGTTTTACATCACGCTTTCGACCGGCATCGGCGGTGGTCTCGCCGTTGGCGGCAGCATTTATCGTGGGGCCGATTCCTTTGCGGGTGAGATCGGACACCTGAACGTCGATCCGAACGGGCCCGAGTGTCTCTGCGGATCGAACGGCTGTCTGGAGCGCATGTGCTGCGGCTTGTGGCTGGAGCGCGATTGCGCAAAGTCTGCCAAAGAGCTGATGCTCGACCCCGATTTCGTGCGCCGCTATGTTGTCTTTCTCGCGCGCGGATTGAAAGCGGCGATTATGCTTTTGAATCCCGGCCGCATCGTGATCGGCGGCGGCATTGCGAAAGCCGGCCCGCGTCTTTTCGATCCGTTGCGCGAAGAACTCAACCGCCAACTAACGCCCTGGTCCCGCGCCCGTCGCGATGTGGTCCCCGCCGAACTCGGCGACGACAGCGTCTTGTACGGCGCGCTTGCGCTGGCAGGCACAATCGCGGATGGAACCTGTTGAGCACGGACCCTTCCGCCGATTCCGGCCGCTGGACCACGCTTGCCGTCATCCTTGCCGCGGCCTCTTCGCCGCACTCATGCTCACCCGCCCGTCGGCCTCTCCACATGCCCGCCGAATTTATACCGCATCGCCGACAGCACTTTTTCGGCGAACGTATGCTCCTGCCGCGAGCGAAACCGCGTAAACAGCGCCGACGCCAGCACCTCGACCGGGACCGCCTGTTCCAGCGCCGCATCGATGGTCCAGCGCCCTTCGCCCGAATCCTCAACCCATCCGGTGAATTTCGAGAGCGTCGGATTTTCCGCCAGCGCCGCCGCAGTTAGATCGAGCAGCCAGGAGCCGACCACGCTGCCTCGTCTCCAGACTTCTGCAATGTCGGCAACGTTCAATTGGAAGCGCTCGTTTTCCGGCAGCTTGTCGGAGTTCTTGTGCGCGAGGAGATCGAAACCCTCAGCGTAAGCCTGCATGACGCC
>DASVGP010000239.1:0-22245 GCA_036379475.1 Bryobacteraceae bacterium
GAAACGCCCAGGAACTTCGCGACCTCCTCAATCGTCTTCAGCCCCGGCGTGTGGACTTCCTTCGGACCGCCGTCGTCCGGCAGGTCCTGCGCCGCAGGAAGCTGCGATATGGCTTTCTCCAGATTGGCCGCATAGCCGCACTTGCCGCACATGGCCACCAGGTCCTCGCCCGCATCGGTCATCACCATGAACTCGTGCGATTGCGAGCCGCCCATGGAGCCCGAGTGCGCCTCCACCACGGCATAAGTCAGCCCGCAGCGGTCGAAAATCCGCCGGTAGGTGTCGTAATGTTTCCTGTAGCTCACGTCCAGGCCCGCGGCGTCGATATCGAAGGAGTACGAATCCTTCATGGTGAACTGGCGCACGCGGATCAGCCCCGACCGGGGACGCGGCTCGTCCCGGAACTTGTTCTGGATCTGGTACCAGATCTGCGGCAGTTGCTTGTAGCTGCGCAGTTCGCCCCGTGCGATCGAGGTGACGATCTCTTCGTGCGTCATGGCGAGGCAGAGGTCGTGGCCCCAGCGGTCTTTGAGGCGGAACATATTGCCGCCCATCAGGTCCCAACGGCCGGATTCCTGCCAAACCTCGGCCGGATTCAGCGCGGGAAGCAAAATCTCCTGGCCGCCGATGGCGTTCATTTCCTGGCGCACGATCTGCTGAATCTTCAGCAGAGAGCGCTGGGCCAGCAGGAGATGGCTGTAGATACCGGCGGCGAGTTGCCGAATGTAGCCGGCGCGCAGCAATAACTGATGGCTGACCACTTCGGCATCGGCGGGATTTTCCCGCAGTGTGGGGATGAAAATTTTGCTCCAGCGCATGCGAGTCGTAAAGACGATCTTACCTGCTGCCGTCGTTCTATTCGACGCGGAGCGCAGTCATCGGGTCCACGCCGGCGGCGCGCCGTGCCGGGATCCATGTTGCAAGGAGGGTGATGAAGGCGAGCACAGCGATGGCCGAAGCGAGCGTGACTGGGTCGTCCGGCTTCAGGTTGAACAACAAAGATGCCGCGGCGCGGCCGGCCAGCAGAGAGAGTACGGTTCCTACGGCGATGCCGGCGATCAGCAGAATGGCCCGAATCGCGAAAAATCATTTTCAGAATCTGAGAGCGGCCGGCGCCTAGGGCCAGGCGGATGCCGATTTCGTTCCGCCTTTGCGTCACAGTGTACAGACGGCAGACGAGGAAAACGATCGTCTGCCCCACCCAGGTTGTTGCAGAACAAAAGGAGATAAAAAATTTGAGAAATCGGCGAACGTGAGGACATGGTTGAAACTGGTAGATACAGGATGTTGCAAACGACAAACGCCGCGCAGATGGTGTTGCCGCTGGAAGGCGCGCGGCAGGTGTTTCGTGTCGGCGAGCTTCACGAAGCGGTGCAGAAGCTGTTTGATGCGGATTTCCGCTCGATCTGGGTGGCGGGCGAGATTTCGAACTGCCGGCAGGCGGCGAGCGGGCATTATTATTTCTGTCTTAAAGATGAAACCGCCCAGTTAAAATGCGCGCTCTTCAAAGGCGCGGCGCGGTTCGTCCGCTTCAAGCCGCAGGACGGGCTGGCCGCCATCGCGCGCGGCAACCTGGAGGTCTACGCAGCGCGCGGCGAATACCAGCTCATCATCGAATTTCTGGAGCCGCAGGGCGCCGGAGCCTTGCAGCTTGCTTTTGAGCAGCTCAAGAAGAAGCTGGCGGGCGAAGGGCTGTTCGACGCCTCGCGCAAACGGCCGCTGCCGCGTTTTCCGCAGCGGATCGGTGTCGTGACTTCGCCGGCCGGCGCGGTCATCCGTGACATCCTGCACGTGCTCGAACGCAGATTTCCCGGTTTGCACGTCCGGCTGTTCCCGGCCCAGGTGCAGGGCGAAGGATCGGCGGAGCAGATCTGCCGGGGCATCGAGTATTTCAGCACAAGCGAGTGGGCGGACGTGACGATCGTTGCTCGCGGCGGCGGGTCGCTCGAAGATTTGTGGACGTTCAACGAGGAAACGGTGGCGCGGGCGATCGCCGCTTCGAACGTTCCCGTCATTTCCGCGGTGGGCCACGAGACCGACTTCACGATCGCCGATTTTGTAGCCGATTGCCGCGCTCCCACGCCTTCGGCGGCCGCCGAGATCGTCATCTGCACGCGCGAGAGCATCTTCGAGCAGATCGCGGCGCTTCGGGCAAAAGCGCTGCAGTCCATGCGCTACCGATTGTTGGCCGCTTCGCGCGAATTGCACCAGCGGGATGCCGAACGGACCATGGCAATCATCGGACGCGCGCTGAGCCGCCGTGCGCAGCATGTCGATGATTTGGAATACCGGCTGCGGAATCTTCAGCAGCGCGCTTTGGACGGCCTGCGCCGGAGGATGGCGGAACTGGGCAGACGGCTGGAAGCGGGAGACTTGCGCGTGCGCTTTGCGAATGTTCGCCACCGGCGCGAGTTGCTCGAGCAGCGGCTGAAGAAGGCCCTGGAACAAAAGTTATGGCAATCGAGGCGGCGCCAAGAGGCGCTGCGCGCGCATCTGGAGCAGATGAGCCCGCTCACCATTCTGGCGCGCGGCTACGCCATCGTCGAGAACCAGCAGGGAAAGGCGCTGCGCTCGGCGGCGTCAGCTTTCGAAGGCGATCCGCTGAACATACGGCTGCACGAAGGCAAGCTGCGCGCGATAGTTTCAGGCCACGAATGAACACGAATGCAATTTGTCTTTTGAGCGGCGGGCTGGATTCGGCGACTTGTCTCGCGATCGCGCGCGAGGAGGGTTTCGATTGCTATTGCCTGTCGTTCGATTACGGGCAGCGGCATCGGGTCGAGTTGGAAGCTGCATCGCGGATCGCGCGGCAGTTGGGCGCGAAAGAGCATCGCGTGGCGAAGATCGACCTGCGGGTATTCGGCGGCTCCGCGCTGACGAGCGATCTGGACGTGCCGAAAGACCGCAATCCGGCGAAAGGGATTCCCGTCACCTATGTCCCCGCGCGCAACACGATTTTTCTTTCGTTCGCGCTGGCCTATGCCGAGGTAGTGCAGGCGGAAAACATCTTTATCGGCGTGAACGCGATCGACTACTCGGGATATCCGGATTGCCGGCCGGAGTTCATCCGCGCTTTTGAGGCCATGGCCAATCTGGCGACGAAGGCCGGAGTCGAAGGCGCGACAAAGGTTCGGATTCGCACGCCACTGATGACGTTGAGCAAAGCGGATATTGTGCGCAGGGCCGTCGCGCTTGGGGTCGATCTCGACTCCACGTTTAGCTGCTACGATCCGGACGAGAGCGGGCGGCCGTGCGGCCGCTGCGATGCCTGCATTCTGCGCCGCAGGGGATTGGAAGAGGCCGGCGTACAGGCGTGAAAATCTCAGAGATCTTCTACTCGATCCAGGGCGAAGGCATGCTGGCGGGCGTACCCTCCGTTTTCGTGCGCACTTCCGGCTGCAATCTGCGCTGCGTGTGGTGCGACACGCCGTATACATCGTGGGCGCCGGAGGGGCAAAACTTATCGCTCGAGGAAATTCTGGAGAAAACGGCACGATTTTCCTGTTCGCACGTGGTGGTGACCGGCGGCGAGCCGATGATCGCGCCTGAAATCGTTCCGCTCACCGGAAGGTTACGGGAAACGGGCGCACACATCACCATTGAGACTGCGGGAACGGTTTCCGCACCAGTCGCCTGCGATCTGATGAGCGTAAGCCCGAAGCTGAGGAACTCCATCCCGTTCACGAGAGAAGGCGGGAGATGGGCTGCGCAGCACGATCGCTTGCGCTACCAGCCGGAGGTCTTGCGGCAATTGATGACGGACTACACGTATCAACTGAAGTTCGTGGTTTCGGAGCCGGGAGACCTGGAGGAAATCCAAAAAATCTGCGGCGATACTGGCGCGGACCGCTCGCGCGTGGTGCTGATGCCCGAAGGCATCGATCGCGAGACGCTTTGCGAGCGGAGCCTGTGGCTGGCGGAAATCTGCAAGGAGCAGGGATTCCGGCTGGGGCCGCGGCTGCACGTGGAGCTTTGGGGAAACCGGCGGGGCGTATGAGCGCCTTCGATAAACTGGAGTTTGACCCAAAACCACTCAGCTGTTCGCGTTGGCGCTGTCAGTTATCTCAATACGGTTCCGCTGGTATGGGGCATGCTGCACGGCCCGCAGCGGAAGCAGGTGGACCTCACTTTTTCCCTTCCCTCGGTATGCGCGGAGGAATTGGAGAGCGGGAAGATCGATATCGGTTTGGCGCCGGTGGCCGAGATTGTCCGGCAAGGGCTGGAGATCGTCTCCGACGTAGGGATTACGTGCCGCGGCGAAGTGCGCAGCATTCTGCTGTTCTCGCGGGTGCCATGGGAAAAAGTGCGGACGCTGGCGGCGGATGCCGGCTCGAAAACCTCGGTCCGGCTCGCATGCACGATTTTGCGCGAGCGTTACGGCGCGCTGCCCGAAGTGAGCGCGCGCAAGCCGGAACTGACTGCAATGCTTGAAACCGCGGATGCGGCTCTGATCATCGGCGATCCGGCGCTGCGCATCGATCCTGCAGGCTCTGGCTTCGCCTGCCTCGATCTGGGCTCGGAGTGGCTGGCGCTCACTGGGCTTCCTATGGTATTTGCGGCTTGGGCGGCCAAACCGGGAATCGCCCGCCCGGAGATCCGGCAGCTTACCGCCGATTCTTATGCCTTTGGCGAGGACCGGATCGGCGAAATCGTCGAGGCGGAATACCGCGAGCGAGGCATCGATCGGGATCTGGCCGGAAGCTATCTGCGCAGCCATATCCGATACGAGATCGGCGCCGAAGAACGCGAAGCCCTCAAAAAATTCACCGAACTGGCCGGTCTAGAGCGTAGCGCGGCCGCGTCTACATCGTGTTGTTGAGGCGGAGATGATTACGCGCGAACAAGCCATCGATTTCTTCCGCGGCGACGACTTACCCGGTATGGGGATGGAGGCGGACGCGGTGCGGCGGCGGCTGCATCCCGAAGGCATTGTCAGCTACATCATCGACCGCAACATCAACTACACGAACTTCTGTACGGAATATTGCAGTTTCTGCGCCTTCTACCGGCCGATGGGTCACCAGGAAGGCTACATATTGCCGTTCGAAGCCATTTTCGACAAAATTCAGGAGACTATCGATCTCGGCGGTACTGGCATTTTGATGCAGGGCGGTCTGCACCCGGATCTGAAGATCGAATGGTACGAGGATCTACTGCAAGCGATCAAATCTCGGTTCAACATCTGGTGCCATTGCTTTTCGGCACCCGAGATTACGAACATCGCGGAAGTAAGCGGATTGAGCTTGCGCGATACGATCGCCCGGCTGCGGGACGCGGGACTCGATTCAATTCCGGGCGGCGGCGCCGAGATCCTGGACGATGGCGTGCGGCACCGGATCAGCAGGCTGAAGTGCTCGTCGGCGGAGTGGATCGAGGTGCATCGGACGGCGCACGCGCTGGGCATGCGGACTACGGCAACGATGATGTACGGGACGGGCGAAACAATCGAGCAGCGGCTGAACCACCTTGAAATCGTGCGCCAGATTCAGGAAGACACCGGAGGGTTCACGGCGTTCATCCCCTGGTTCTTCCAGCGCGCCAATACCTCGCTCGGGCGCTTTGTGAAGGAAGAGGCGACGGCGGTCGAATACCTCAAAATGCTGGCGCTTTCCCGCGTTTATCTGGACAACATTCTCAACGTTCAGACCTCCTGGGTGACACCGGGGCTGAAGGTCTGCCAGCTTGGCCTGCGGTTCGGCGGCAACGATGTGGGCAGCATCATGATCGAGGAGAATGTTGTTTCGGCGGCGGGAACACATCATCGCGCTACAGAGGAGCAGTTGCGGCGATTGATTCGAGATGCGGGATTTGTACCGAAGCAGAGAGATACGCTGTATCGGACGTATTTTCTGAATTGAAAAGCCGACAGACCGCCGCTTGACACTGTTGGCAGCCTCCTCGTAACCTGAAGGCATGGAAGTGCATCTCAATCCCGAAAAAGAAGCGCGGCTTTCTCAAATAGCCAGCCAACGAGGCTTGAATGCGGATGCACTTGCGCAAGAAGTTATCAGCCAATATCTCCTCGATGACGAGAGATTCATCGAGGCCGTCAATATCGGGTTGGCCGCCGCCGATCGCGGCGAATTCGTGGAAGATGCGGAAGTGCGGGCTAATGTCGAAAAGATACTACGGTCCTAATGCGCCTTCGCTGGACCGAACCCGCCTCCCAAGACCTATATAACATCGTCCAGCGCATTCGTCAGGAGAATCCCAACGCGGCCAGAAAGGTGGCGCAGACAATCTTTGATGGCTGCGCTACTCTGAGGAGATTTCCTTATCGTGGCCGCCCGGGTAGACGCCAAGGAACGAGGGAGTTGATCTTTCCCGGCTTGCCTTACATAGTTGTCTACCGGGTCAGAAAGGGAGCCGTAGAACTCACTCGCATCTACCATGGAGCACAAGAGAGATAAGAAGCTTAGCTGCTCTTTGTTGTTCTCTTGGGCGCTGCCGGTTTCGTCCGCTTCATTTTTGCGGCTTTGCGGAACCACTGCTCGGCTTGCGCAGCATCGGCTTTGGCCTCGCCAGCCGTATCCTCCAGCAGCGCCTTGCGGCGCAGAAGCAGATTGATATAGGTCATCGCATTACGGTTTTCCGGATCGAGCGACAGGCATTTCTTCAGGTTAGAAATGCCGCTCTCGATCGAAACCAGATATTGGCGCCTGAGGGCCCTCTTCAGCTCTGGATTCTTCAGCGGGCCGGCTTCGGCCGCCGGAATATTTTCCTCCACGCGGGCGGTCTGGAGAGGCGGGTAGACCTCGTCGAAATCGATTACGCCCAGATCGTAGTACGAGTCGGGGTCCGCGGGATTGGCCTCGATGCGCTTCCGATTCCAGTCACGGGCTTTTTCAAGAGCCGCGCGCCTCTCCTCGGGCGTTCCCGTGGAAGCCTTGTTATATGCCATGAACGCCAGCGAGCCGAGCACCAGCGAATTCGACGGATCCCGCTTTAAGACCTGCTCGAACGTCTGCTGAGCCATTTCGAAATTCCGGTTGTTGTCGGGAGTATTGGCTCCGGGCACCCACTGCACCATATAGGCCGTGGCCAGATAAACCCGGGCATTCTCGCTACCTGAGTCCAGTTTTACGGCCCTCTGGAAATGCTTAACGGCATCGGCGTACGCTTGACGCCGATACGCTTGCACGCCTTTGCTCATCTGATCGCGCGACTCCAGTTTGGTGCAACCAGTGCTAAAGAGAACCGCGCCGCAAAGGACGAGCAAGGGGATCGAACGACGAAACCGCGCCGAGACGAGTCGCGGGCCCAGAAGGCGCCCCGCCCGCAAGAGTGCGTGCGCCACAGCAGGTCAGCTATTTTTAGCAGCCTTCGCTTTGGCGCGAGCGGCCTTCATTTGCTTTGTTTTAACGCCCTTTTCGAACCACTGCTCGGCTTTGGAGACATCGGCTTTTGCCTCCTGCTCCGTATCCTCCAGGAGAGCCTTCTGGCGCAGAAGCAGGTTGATGTAGGTCATCGTGTCCTCGTTTTCCGTATCGAGCGACAGCGATTTTTTCAGGGTGGCAATGCCCTTATCGATTTGAGCAAGGTACATATCGCTAAGGGCCTTCTTCACCTTTGGATTCTTGATGGGACCGGCCCCATCCGAGGAGATATTTTCGTCGACGCGGGCGGTCTGGAGCGGCGGATAGACCTCTTTGAAGTCGATGACACCGAGGTAGTAATACGCCTCCGCGTCGTTCGGATTGACTTCAATGCGTTTGTTATTCCAACTGCGAGCATTTTCGAGGGCCGCCTGCTTCTCCTCCATCGTTCCGGTCTGAGCCTTGTTATAGGCCATGAAGGCCAGCGACTGGAGCGCCAGCGAACTCGACGGATCATTCTGCAAGACTTCTTTGAACGTCCGTTCAGCCATGTCGAAATTCTTGTTATTTTCAGGGCTATTGGCTCCGGGCACCCACTGCACCATGTAGGAGGTTGCCAGATAGAGCCGGGCTTCCTGGTATTTCGGATTCAGATTCACGGCCTTGTCGAAATGCTTCACGGCATCGGCGTACGCCTGACGCTTAAACGAATCAATGCCTTTGTTCAACTGGTCGCGAGACTCGAGCTTCGAGCAGCCGGTGCTAAAGAGAACCACGCCGGAGAGTCCGAGCAAGGCCAGCGGAAAAAGGAAACGAGTGCGGCGGCGCGAGCCACGCGCAGGAAAAGGATTGTTGTGCATCGATAGGACCTCTTGCATGAGCTTAGCCTGCTACTGTCCTGCTTCCACCTTGGGCGTAATGACACCGATGGTCTTCAGTCCGGCGCCTTTGGCGACATCCATAACATCGGCGACATAGCGGAAATCGACATCGGGGTCCCCCTTCACAAAGAGGACCTTTTGGGCGCGAGTCTTGAAAATGTCTTGCAACTGCTTGGGCAAGTTGTTCCAGGTGACCGCCTTGGTATTGATGGTGAGGCTGTGATCCTTGGCCACCGCGACCTCGACCGCCGGGTTTTGACTGGGCGGGGGCGGCGGCTGATTGGGAGGCGGCGGCTGCGGCACAAGCGCCTCAAGTCCGTGAGGTTTGTGGGGCGTGATGATCAAAAAGATGATCAGCAGCACGAGTAACACGTCGATAAGCGGCGTGACGTTCATGTCGCACATGCTGCTCCCTTTGGAGCCAACTGCCATTGCCATAACTAAAATCCTTTCTCGATCGAACGATCTCTAGAGAGTTCCATTCTTTGTGGCTGTAGTCTCGGTCCCACTCCCACTCAGCCTGCCTGAAATGTCTTCAGTGATAAAGGCCAGTTCCTGCACTCCCGCTCCGCGGATATCGTCGAGCACGCCAGTTACGGCGCCGAAGCGGGCGCGTGTGTCAGCCTTGATGTAAACGGTCTTGTCGGTGCGGTCCTTTTGCAGGTCTTTGACCTTGCTCGCCAGCACTTGGTCGGGATCCTGGATCATCTCATTGCCGGGGCTCAGGAACACTTTTCCGTCGCGCGTAATCGAAATGATGATCGCGTTATCTTTATTGGCGTCCTGCAGCGTCACGTCATTCTTAGTCTTGACCAGCGTAATCGGAATTTTCTGGTTCAGCTTAGGAATGATGAGCATGAAGATGATGAGCAGCACCAGCATCACGTCCACCATGGGCGTGACGTTGATGTCGGCAACAACAGGCGGCGCCTTCAATTTGACCATGATTAATTTCCTCTAAGAACCTGTATCCGCGGAAGGCGCCCGGTGAACGCCTCCCACGGTTCGATTCAACTCAATCATCCTGCTAGCGAGCGGCCACTTTCTGCTGCGTGCGTTTCAGGAAATAGTCGATCAGCTCCGAGCTGGAGTTCCCCATCTCGACGTCGAACGCTTCAATACGGTTGGTGAAATAGTTATACATCCAGACCGCAGGAACAGCGACGAACAGACCGATAGCAGTGGTGACCAGGGCTTCGGAAATACCGCTGGAGACCGCGCCGATACCGGTCGAGCTGGATGCCGCGATCTCCTGGAACGCGTGCATGATGCCGACAACGGTGCCGAACAATCCGACGAACGGCGCCGTGGAGCCGATCGTCGCCAAGCTGCTGACGCCGCGCTTTAACTCGGCGTGAACAATGGCTTCAGCGCGCTCCAGAGCACGGCGGGAAGCTTCGATCTCTTCGCCCGGAATCTCGGTGCCCGTCTGATGCACCTTGAACTCCTGCAAACCGGCCACAACGACCTTCGCAAGATGGCTCTTATTGAAGCGGTCCGCGATTTTGACCGCTTCGTCCAGCTTGCCTTCGCGCAAAGCGCCGGCGACCGCGGGGGCGAACGCGCGCGATTGCTTGCGCGCCGCATTGTAGGCAATGACGCGATCGATCATGACGCCGATCGACCATGCCGACATAATAAACAGAACCACGACGACCGCCTGTGCGAGCCAGCTCATGTTGCCCCACAGCGCAGTCGCCGACATACTGACGTTCGGGGTGCTCTCCTGAAGCAGCCAGAACGCCAAAGCGTGAAATTGCAATACCATACTTATCTCCTAGAGTTGAATCGATTGAACTAAATTGTCTAACTAACTTTTCTCATTTCCCGATTCCGGACCGGGTCGCTTACGCTTCCCGCTCGGTTTCGGCTTGCTAACAGCTCATTGGCTCAGCATGAAATTAACGATAATATCAGTCACCACTACCACCGGCTGGCCGTTCAGTAACGTGGGCCGGTATTTCCACTTCAGCACCGCCTGCTTGGCTGCATTCACCAAGAGTGGATGCCCGCGGATCAGCTTCAAATCCTCAATATTCCCCTGCTTGTCGATGACCGCGCGGAATTCGACGGTACCTTGCACGCGGGCCGAGCGCGCGAGCGGCGGATAGACGGGCGAGACCTTGCGAATCAACTTCGCCGCCATCACGTTGCCGCCGATTTTCACCGGACCCGTATGCGCCGGAGGCGGAGGCGGAGGCGGAGCGGGAATATTGCCAATCTGGCCGCTGAGCTCGCCCGCGCCAGAACTGCCTTCCACGCCTCCCATCGAGGGCGCAGGGCCGGTAATAGTGGCCACCTGGGTTGGAATCGCCTTCGGCGCCAGCAGCTTATTGGCCACAAACTGCCGGACCACAGGCTTGGGCGGCGTCTTAGGCTTCGGCGGTGGGGGCGGTGGTGGCGGTGGAGGCGGCGGCGGAGCAATCAGCATACTCTTCAGCGAAGCGTTGGGCAAAACCTCCGTATAGATCAGAGGAATCAGAATCAAAATGCCAATGGCAATCGCCTGTAAGACGACCGACAGCACCACCGTGTATGGCTTTTTCGTTTTTGTTGTGCCGTCTACAAATGTTTGGTCGAACATTTCAATCTCCTTCGCATGGCTTCGGCCAGCGCGGATTTAGCTCCTGATTACTTCTTTTTCTTATATCCTTTATAGGGACGCCGCGCGGGCTTGCCGCTGCGCGTTCCCGCACTCTCCGGCTTGGCGCGATTTCCCGCACCCACCGGCACCGGCTTGGGAGGAGCGGCTTCGATCGGCTCTGCCTTGGGCGGCGGCGCGATTTTGGGCAGCGTCCTCACAGGCGCCGCTACTTTGGGCACGGTTTTCACCGGCTCCGGCGCAATGCGCGCAGGCACTGCAACCGGCCGCGCTCTGCGCTTGCGTCCTTCGGCGGCGCGCTGCCAGAAGATCAAAATCGGGCTGGCGATAAAAATCGAAGAGTAAGTCCCGACAATGATACCGACGACCAGGGCAAAAGAAAACCCATTCAGCACCGGGCCGCCGAATAAGAATAACGATAATACCGCAAGGAACGTCAGACCGGAAGTCAGTACGGTCCGGCTCAAGGTCTGATTAATGCTCAGGTTCACCAGCTCATCGAAAGTCCCCCGGCGCTGCAATTTCAAGTTTTCGCGGATTCGATCGAACGTCACAATGGTGTCGTTCATCGAGTAACCAACAAGGGTAAGCAAAGCCGCAATCACAGTCAAGTCGATTTTCTTATCGAAGAGCGAAAACAGCCCGATGGTGATGATGGTGTCGTGAAAAACCGCGATAACGGCAGCGAGGCCGTAGATCCACTCAAAGCGGAACGCGATATAGACCAGCATGGCGCCGAGCGCCACGATGACGACATCGATTGCCTGCTGTCTGAGTTCGGCGCCGATCTTGGGGCCGACCATCTCGAAACTCCGCACCGCTAAGCTGCCCGGATAGGCCTGCTGTTCCACCACGTTGAGAACCTTGGTCGACACCCCGGGAACCGAGGAGAGATCGTTCAGGTTCGCAATCAGCCCCGAATGGGCGTTCCGATAATCGACGATATGGCCGGCAAGCGCCTGGATCTGGTCGTCCGAGAGCGAGACGCCGACGCTCCCGAGCGGCTGACGCAGTTGGTTGGCGATCTGAGCCGCGGTTGCGGTATTGATATCGAGCTTGCCGGCGACAGGGTGATTGAAGGCCGCATTAAGCGCCGCCACCATCTCATTCCGAATGTCAGCCTGGCCGTTTTTCGGGACCTCGGTGGAAATAAACACCTCTTGGCGGTGGCCGGCCTTGGTAATTTCCTGGACCTGCACTCCTCCTGGGAATTGTTTGTGAAGCGCCTTTCGGATCGCCTCGGCAGGAGGCCGGTGGATAAAGTTCACGTCCATCAGCGCACCCCCCGTAAAATCGATTCCGTAGCGCGGACCGCCTTTGACATACAAGCTGATCAAACCGGCTGCCAAAACCGCCAGCGACAAGAAGATGAACGGCCATTTCTTGCCGAGAAAGTCGAAATTCGGTCGTGTGAAAATCTGCATCTGGCTCTAGTGGCTGGCATCTACGGGAATAGACACCGGACAAATTATAAATGTTCCCGCCGTGTGGACCCTAAATCGATGCTCGTCAGCCATTTCCATTCCTCCGCTAAATACTGAGCGCCGTGACCGGTTTGGGCCTAGACAACTCCCAGTCAAAGATGCACTTAGAGACAAATACCGCGGTAAATACGTTAGCGATCAAACCAATGACCAGGGTGACTGCGAAGCCCTTCACCGGCCCGGAGCCGAACATGAAGAGAATCGCACAGGAGACCACGGTGGTGACATGGGTATCGATAATCGTCAGGAAAGCCTTGTTGAATCCGGTATCGACGGCGGGCGAAATAGCTTTCCCATTGTGCAGTTCTTCGCGGATACGCTCGAAAATGAGCACGTTGGCATCGACCGCCATACCCACGGTCAGAATGATGCCTGCGATCCCCGGCAGGGTCAGCACAGCGCCGAAATAACCCAGGCAGGCAAGCAGGATGATGCCGTTCAGAATCAGCGCCAGAGTAGCGTTGATGCCGCTCTTTTTGTAGTAGATGAGCATCGCGATCACGACCGCGAGAACGCCGGCGATACCCGCAGCCAAACCCTCGTGGATGGAATCCTCGCCAAGCGAAGGTCCGACCGTATCCTCTTGTAGATACTTGACCCCGGCGGGAAGGGCTCCGGCCTTAAGGTTCAGCGCGAGAGCGGCCGCATCCTGCTGGCTGGCCTCGCCTTCGATAACTCCGTTGTCGCTGATCTGGCCCTTAATGACAGGCGCTTCGAGCACCTGGCCATCGAGAACGATGGCGAGCAGCTTGCCTATGTGACTGCCGGTGTAGGCAGAAAAACGTTTGGCCGCGCTCTCGCTAAGCATAAACGCGGTATCCCAGCTCCCCGGCATCTGGCCCTGCTCAGCGCGCGCGTTGCGGATGTCGGTCCCCCGAATGATCGGAGTACGGGAGACAACATAAACGCCGCCGGCTTTTCCCTGCATCGCGCCGCCGCCAATCAGCTTAGTTCCGGGAGGCAGGATGCCACCGGTCTGCGCCAGCGCTTCCGCACGGCTCGCATAAGGACCGGATTGGACGTCATAGAGATCGAGAACCGCCGCGGTCTGCAGAATCTGTTTTACGTAGGCGGGATCGCTCATGCCGGGAAGCTGAATCAGAAGCTGCGAATCGGACGATTTGCTGCGCTGCTGAACCGTGGCTTCGCTCAAACCGAGCGCGTTGATCTTTTTGTCCAGAATGTTCTTGGTCTGGGCTAGCACCTGATTCCACAACGTGAGCGCATCCGAGGGCCGCATGGTCAGCCGGTAATCGGTATCGTTCACCTGGGTCACGATCCAATTGGGAACGTTGTCGTGCAGGATGGTGCGGAAGTTGTTCGACTGCGCGAGGGGCACGCCCTTGATATCGATTGCAACCTTGGTGGCGGTTTGCAGCGTTTTGGCGGGGTCGATATCAATGGAAGAGAACGGAACGCCCGCCTTTTGGAATGCCTGGCGCAAATGATTGACATCGCCGCCGGCCTGCGCATTGAAGGCGTCCTGCTGCTCCACTTCGACCACCAGATAGGTTCCACCGCGGAGATCGAGGCCAAGGCGAATATTGTTGTGCAGATTGTTTACCAAACCGGCGCTGCTGGTGGGAGCGCCGAAGATGCCGTACAGGCAGACGAGAGTCACGACGGCGATGAAAAGGAATTTGAGTCGAAGATGCCGCTTCATAGCTATAAAGTGATGCTTTGCGCCTGGGACCTACTTCTTCACGCTCGCGGGCTCATTGCTGCCGACGAGGCTGGTAACGGAACTCCTCGCCACCTGAATCTTCAGATTGTCGGGCTTGATACGAAGTATAAGCGTATCATCGTTCACCGCTACAATCGTGCCGATGATTCCGCCGCTGGTGAGCACGGTCTGGCCGTTTTGCAGCGTCTTCAACAGCTCCTTCGTATTCTTCTGCTGCCGGCGCATCGGCATGAATACGAGGAAGTAGAAGATGGCGATCATGATGATGATCGGCAGCAGTCCGCCGGCCATAAAAGAGCTTTCCGGCGCGGATTTGCCGGCTGTCTGCAGGAGGATCAACGAGTACAACATAGGAGTTGATTCAATTGAGCAGTGTCATCATTCGCGGGCTGTAAAAACCGATGGCTTGCGCCACGACGGCCACCATGGATTTTAATCGGAAACCGGCGAATCGGACTGAAACGATTTTACAAAAGCAGGAAACTGCCCGATAACGATAGAGTGACGCATTCGGCGCATAATGTCAAGGTAGTGGTGAATGTTGTGCCACGTGGCGAGTACCGAAAAGAGAATCTCGCCCGCTTGGAACAGGTGGCGCAGGTAAGCTTTCGTAAAGGTTCGGCACGTATAGCAGGCGCAGGTGGGGTCGAGCGGGCTCTCATCTTCCATATAGCGAGCCTGTTTAATCACCACTTTTCCCATCGAAGTAAAGAGATAGCCGTTGCGAGCGTTGCGGCTGGGCAGGACACAATCCATCATGTCAACGCCTTGTGCGACATAACGCGGCAGTTCCTCGGGCATGCCCACGCCCATCACGTAACGGGGCCGGTCCTCCGGCAGCAGCGCGGCGGTCGCGGCGGCGATCTCCTGGCTGAGGGCGCGCGGTTCTCCGACCGAAAGGCCCCCAATCGCGTATCCTGGCGCGTCAAGTTCCAGGAGTTGGTCGGTACAGGCGCGGCGCAGATCCGGAAACATAGAACCCTGGACAATGGGGAATAACGCGCAATACAGCCCTTTTTCGCGCTTCAGATAATGTTGGTAGCCGGCCTGCGCCCAGCGCACGGTGCGGCGCATGGAAGCTTCCGCAGCCTCGTAGGGCGCCGGCCAGGCGAGGCATTCGTCGAGCATCATCATAATGTCGCTTCCGAAGGCGAGTTGGACATCCACTGTGCTTTCGGGGGTGAAGAAATGCCGGTCGCCATTCAAATGCGAATGGAACAGGACCCCTTCTTCGGTCACTTTGCGCAGGGCATCGAGACTAAAAACCTGAAAACCGCCGGAATCGGTGAGGATGGCGCGCGGCCAGGCCATGAAGCTGTGCAGACCGCCCAGCCGTTCGATGCGCTCGTGGCCGGGGCGAAGAAAGAGATGGTAGGTGTTGGCAAGAATGATGCGGGCGTCGAGGTCTTCGAGCAGCGCCCGCGGAGTCAGCCCCTTGACCGTGCCCTGCGTGCCGACGGGCATAAACACGGGTGTTTCGATGGTTCCATGAGCCGTGTGCAGCAAACCGGCACGCGCGCCGGTTTCCGGACACGTGGCTTCGATCTCGAAGCGGAGGGCGGATTGGGGGCCAGGAAAGGACACGAATACACGAATTCTAGCGGGACGGCTTAATGCATCGGGCCACGAAGATAGTGCGCGCCGTTCTGTTTGTGCGAGGATGTTACCATTTGCTTCCTGTTGATCCCATCCATACCCCGTCTTCACGCGCTAGTGCCCCGGCAGGCGGCCAAGCTATGAACTCGATTGAACACGTCATACGGCCGGCGAGACGGATGGTGAATGTTATCAGCGCTTTCGCCGTTCTGATACTTGCGACCGGTGCCGGCTTGGCCGCTCAGCCGGATCGGCTCGCGAAGATGCCCAACGCGGCTTCCTGGAACCATCCATCCTGTCCCTGCCCGACGACGTTGCGTTCAGGGTCGGCGGCTGAGGCGGGACTGGTGGAAGCTCCCCTGCAGAAGATGGATGGGACGATCAGCCGTGTGCTGGTCCGGCGCGTCGCGCCCGGCGTGGTTGTGCTGATCGTCCGGCGAGGCACCATTGCCAAATGGAAAGCGTATGGGTATGCCGCGCTTTACACCAACCCCAACTACGACCTGATGGCACATCCGGTCGACATGCAAAAAAATACGATCTTCGATTTGGCCTCTGTCACCAAACTGTTTACTGCGACAGCAGTGATGCAGTTATGGGATCAGGGTAAATTCAAGCTCGACGATCCGGTCGCTAAATACCTGCCAAAATTCGGCGTGAACGGCAAGATGGACGTGACTGTTCGAGAATTGCTGGATCACACCTCGGGCTTTCGGGGGGACCCTGCGACGCCGCTTTATCAAGTTCCGGGCGACCGCGCCGCCCGCCTGCGCTATGTGCTCTCGCTGCCTTTGGAATACCCGCCCAACACACATTACGTCTACAGCGACACCAACTTTATGACGCTTGGCGCGTTGATCGAACACTGGAGCGGCGAGCGCGAGGACATGTACATCCGTCAACACATTGCCGAACCTTTGCACATGAGCGACACGATGTATAACCCGCCGGCAAGTCTGAAGCAGCGCATTGAGGCGACAGAATATCAACCTTGGACGAACCGCGGCCTGCTGTGGGGACAAGTCGATGATGAAAATGCGTGGGCGCTCGGAGGAGTGGCCGGGCACGCAGGGTTATTCAGCAGCGCGCATGATTTAGCGGTCTTCGGGCAGATGATGCTGAACGACGGCACCTACGATGGACAGCGGATTCTGTCGCAGCGCGCAGTCAAACTGCTCCTGACGAATTGGGATAAAGAGTTTCCGGAGGATTCGACGGGGCTCGGCTGGTCGATCGATCGCGGGTACTTTATGGGTGCGTTGTCGGGGCCTGACACGCTCGGCCATGAAGGCTTTACGGGGACGACGATTGTCCTCAACAAGAAGCAAGACATTGTCGCTGTTTTATTAATGGACCGTGTGCATCCGACGCGTAACGGCGCTTCGGACGTAGTGGCCCGGCGGGATGTCTTCACCGATCTGGCGGACGCCATTCCGGTGGCGATTCCCGGCGGAGGCGACGCCTGGTTTTCCGGCTACGGGGACTACCTGAACCGAACGCTCACCGCGAAGGTCGAGGACGGCGGAAAAGCAGAACTCTCTTTTCAGACGTGGTACCGGACAGAACCGGATCACGATTACGGCACGGTTGAGGTATCGTCCGATGGCGTGTACTGGAAGCCGATCGCCCAGATCACTGGTTCGAGCGCAGGCTGGCGCACGGAGAGTTTGGCGCTGCCGGCAAACACGAACTACATTCAGTTCCGGTATCGTACCGATAAACAAGTGAACGGCCGCGGTTGGTATCTGCACAAGGTGGAAATCAAAGGCAATGGGCGAACATTGCAGCCGGAGTTTGAAAAGACCGATTGGCTGCGGCGGAATTATTGATGCACCTAGGCGTCGAGACGAGTCTCGATGCGGCACTCCGAAGCGTACGCCACGTTTTCACGAATAAAAGCCGTCCCTTGTTACGATTGAGTCTGACCCCTCTTGGATGGCCCTGCGTTTCTACAACACCCTGACCCAGGAGTTGGAGCCGTTCCAGCCGCTCGAAGGCAATACCGTGCGGATGTACACCTGCGGCCCGACAGTTTACAACTACGTCCACGTCGGCAATTTCCGCACCTTTACCTTCCAGGACATCTTGCGCCGCTGGCTGAAATACCGCGGCTATAAGCTCAATCACGTCATGAACGTGACCGACGTGGAAGACAAGATCATCGCCAACGCGGCCAAAGAGAACAAGACCATCGGCGAATACACGCCTACGTACACAAAGGCGTTTTTCGAGGATGCGGCGGCGCTGCGGCTGGAACGGCCCGAACAGATCGCGGAAGCAACCAAACACATTCCCGCCATGGTGGATCTGATCACAGAACTCGAAAAAGGCGGCCACACCTACCGCAGCGACGGAGCGGTGTATTTTCGCATCTCCACGTTTCCTGAATACGGCAAGCTGTCGCACAACGATTTCGGCGGCATGCGCTCAGGCGCACGCGTCGATCAGGACGAATACGAGAAAGCCGACGCGCGTGATTTTGTTTTGTGGAAGCCGCGCAAGGAATCCGAGCCGTTTTGGGAAGCGCCTTTTGGCCCCGGGCGGCCGGGCTGGCACATCGAATGTTCGGCGATGGCGATGGAATATTTAGGCCAAACGCTCGATATCCACGCGGGCGGCGTGGACCTGATTTTTCCGCACCACGAAAACGAGATCGCGCAATCGGAATCGGCCAGCCATAAGCCTTTCGCGCGCTTCTGGCTGCACGCCGAACACCTTCACATCGAAGCGCAGAAGATGTCGAAATCGCTGGGAAATTTCTACACCTTGCGCGATCTGATGGAGATGGGCCACGCGCCGGAAACCATCCGCTATCTGCTGGCGTCGGTGCCTTATCGCAAGAAACTGAATTTTACGTTCGAGGGATTGAAGGCGGCGGCGAAAAGCATCGAGCGGCTGCGCGATTTCGAGCTCCGGCTGAGTTCTGCGAAACTACCCGCCGGCTGCAACGACGAAGTAAGCGAGCACGCGCGCGAGGCGATCCGCCGCTTCGAAGAGGCGCTGGACGAAGATTTGAATACGGCGGAAGCGCTGGCAGCGGTGTTCGAATATGTGCGCGCGATGAACACCGCGCTCGACGAGAATCGGTTCCGCGAAGAGAATCGCTGGGAGGCGGCGCGCGTGCTGGAGGTATTCGACACCGTTTTCGATGTGTTGAAGCCGGACGGGGCGCCGGCCGCCGCGAACGTGGACCGCGATATCGAAGCACTCATCGAAGAGCGCACGCGGGCGAAGCAGGCGCGCAATTTCGCGCGCTCGGACGAAATCCGCGGGCAACTGCTCGAGCAAGGCATCGTGCTCGAAGACACCAAAGACGGCGTGCGGTGGAAGCGGAAATGAAATTCGAATCCGAAGTCGTGCACGTGGGAGACCGCAAGCGAAAGGGGGGCGCGGCCGTGCCTTCAACCACCCCGATCCATCTCGGCACCACGTACTTTTACGAATCCGCGGCACAGCTCGATCGCGTCTTCGCGCACGAAGAGGAAGGGTTCAGCTACTCGCGCTACGGCAATCCAACCAACGAAGCGCTGGAGAACCTGATCGCCGCGCTCGAACACGGGAGCGGGGCGCTTGCGACTGCCTCCGGCATGGCGGCCCTCAACCTGGCCTTTCAGGCGGCTTTGCTCGATCGGCGCCGCTCCATCGTGACCTCGAACGCTATCTATGGCGCCACGGTGACGCTGCTCAACACTCTGTTCGGGGGCTTCGGCGTGGAGGTTCGCTACGTGGACATCTGCGATCTGGACGCGGTGGCGAAGGCGATTCGCGAAACAGAGGCCGGATGCGTATTCACCGAAAGCATCTCCAACCCTCTGCTGCGCGTCGGGCAGATCGGCGAGCTCGCGCGCCTGGCGCACGAAAACGGCGCCGCGCTGATTGTGGACAATACATTTGCGACGCCCATGCTGCTGCGGCCGCTCGATTTGGGCGCCGATATCTCCGTACACAGCGCGACGAAGTTCCTGGCTGGACATGGAGACGTGCTCGGCGGACTGATCGTCAGCAACGAAGAGCATCGCGAGACTGTGCAGTCGCTCTCGCGGGCGGCGGGGCCGTTGCTCGGACCGTTTGAGAGCTATCTCACCATGCGCGGCATCAAGACGCTCGCGGTGCGCTTCGAGCGCCAGTGCCGCAACGCCGCGGCCGTAGCCGAATGGCTTGGCGACCATCCGCGCGTGGAGCGCGTCTATTTTTGCGCCGATAGCAATCACCCGGACCGCTGCGCCATTCAGAGCCAGTTCGCACCCGGCCTTTTCGGGGCCTTATTGAGCTTCGAAATGAAGCATGCCGGGCGGGAGGAAGTCTGGGCGTTCATGGACCGGCTGAAGATGATTGTGCCGGGCACCTCACTCGGCGACGTACATACGCTGCTGCTCTATCCGGCGATGTCCTCGCATCGGGAAGTTTCGCCGAAAATGCGCCTGCGGATGGGGATCCGCGACAACTTAGTCCGGGTCTCGGCCGGGATCGAGGCCGCGGAGGACATCATTTCGGATCTGGACAACGCGCTGCGGGCAACGTAAGCTGAAGCTTGACTTATGTTCATCCGCTCCCTGACGGCCGCGGTTCTGAAGTGGAACAGAGCCGCGCGTGGAAGCAAGTGGGCCTCGGGTATTGTGGAGTAGCCCTTGTTCGCGCACCATCGCAGAAAAATTCAGTTGCTGTTCGCGCTTGCTGATGGCATCCTAACCATCCTGGCATTCGAGGCAGCCTACCACACGCGCGTGCAACTGTCGCTCGCGAACGTGTTTTTCCTGCACACCGGTGCGCATCTGGCCCTACTGGCCTTCTGCGCCGCGGCGTGGATCGCGCTCGGCTGGTCGCGCAAACCCGATGAATATTTGCGCGCAGCCAGTCCGCGCCGGCTGGCTGCGCAGACGCTCCGCCAATGCGTGTTCGGCGTGGCGCTGCTGATCCTGTTCCAATACCTGATTCGGGTGGATCCGCCGCTGAGCCGAAGCTTTCTATCGCTATTTTTCCTCTACGATTTTTTCCTGATCCTGCTGTTCCGGTGGTCGTCGCCGGGTCTGATCGGCGCCTATCAGCGGGGTTTCGGCAGCCGCTATCATCTGGTCATCGTCGGCCAGCCGGAGAAGGCGGCGCACCTGGCGCAGCAGTTGTGCCAGGAGACGCCTTTTCCAATTCAGGTCGCCGCAATTCTCGGCGAATCGGAATGCGCGGTGGAATTACCGCTGCTGCTGGCACGGCAAGCCATCGACGAAGTGATTTTTGCGGTGGACAGCAGCCGGTTGGCGAATCTGGAAGAGATTTTTCTGCGCTGCGACGAAGAAGGAGTCCGGACGCGGATCGCCATGGATTTCTTCCCGCATGTGAACAGCGACATGACGCTGGACCGTGTGGCCGGCGCGCCTTTGCTCACGTTTTCGGCGGCCCCTTTCGACGACTTACGCCTGCTGTTCAAGCGCTTTCTCGATATCGTCCTGTCAGCCGCGGCGCTGGTCGCACTGGCGCCCTTCATCGCTATCATCGCCGGATTGATCAAACTGACCTCGGCTGGCCCAGCCATTTACCGCCAAGCGCGCTGCGGCCTAAACGGCCGCCGCTTCACCATGTATAAATTCCGCTCCATGGTGACCAATGCAGAGGAGCTGAGAGCCAATCTTGAGCATCTGAGCGAGCGTGAAATCGCCTTCAAGCTGCATCGAGACCCACGAGTTACCGGCGTCGGCCGCTGGATTCGCAAGTTCTCGATCGATGAAATTCCGCAGCTTTATAACGTGCTGCGCGGCGATATGTCGATCGTCGGTCCGCGGCCTCCCATACCGGAAGAAGTGGAGCGCTACGAGCGCTGGCAGAAGCGCCGCCTGCGCATGCGCCCCGGCTTGACCTGCCTCTGGGCCGTTTCCGGCCGCGACCGCATCGATTTCAATTCCTGGATGCGCATGGACATCTGCTACATCGATAACTGGTCCCTGAAGCTCGACTGGTCGATCATTTTACGGACGATTCCGTATGTGCTGGCTGGCAAGGGCGCACACTGACACAAACCGGATGCCCACCTCGGCTGGGTATTCTCTAAGCAGGATACGTTGCGCGCTTCATGTCCGAACTGCGTCCACTCGAACCGCCAGACGGCGAGATCGTCTATCTGACCGAGCTGCTCGGCACAGAAGTCTTCGATCTCAAAGGGCGGCGCATCGGCAAGCTGCGGGACGCCGCGCTCATCCCGTTGATCGATCCCGTGCGTCTCGATCGCTATCTAGTGGGTGCCGGTCCGGGCTGGCTCAGCATCCGGTACGACCAGATCGATTCCATTACGCCCCAAGGTATCCATCTTAAAGACGAGCGCCTGACTCCTTACCACTCCGACGAATACATGCTGCGCATGGTGCGCGATCTGCTCGACCAGCAGATCATCGATGCCCAGGGCCGCAAGGTAGTCCGCGTCAACGATGTCACTTTCCAAAAACTCCGCGAAGGCGGCCACGAGGTTCTGCACGTCCTCGAGGTCGACATCGGCATCCGGTCCATGATGCGGCGTGTATTGCGCGGCATTGTCTCGCACGTGTTCATCCGCAAGCTGCAGAAACGCATTCCGGCGAACTCGATCCGCTGGGAGTTTTGCAGCGTGCTCGAGTCGGATCCCCAGCGCCGCGTGCGCTTGAACATTTCCAACCGGCTGCTGGAGAAAATGCACCCGGCAGATCTGGCAGACATCCTT